>NZ_JBFTPJ010000015.1:0-16592 GCF_056398445.1 Variovorax sp. 01T439_2 | reverse complement strand
TCTTCAACCAGCGCGAGCTGATGGTGCTCGACGTGGAAGTGACGAGCCTGTTCAGGCTCGAGGCAAGCTAAAAAAAGCCCGCGGCGCAGGCGCACCGCGGGCTTCTTTCCCTGAGCGAAGTGCTTATTTCTTGACGTCGACCGCGCCGGATCCCTTGGCCTTGCCGCTGGCCTTGGCGCCCACGGCCGGTGCCTTCAGCGCACTGCCGGCCGAGCCTGCGGCACCGGTCACGCCGCCCACCGTGTCACCGACGACATTGGTCGCGCCGGTCACGTTGCCGGCCGCGCCAGTCGCGGCATTGGTGGCACCGCCCACGGCGCTGGTTGCACCGCCGACTGCGTTGGTGGCACCGCCGACCGCACCCGTCGCGCCGCCGACCACGCCGCCCAGGGTGTTGCCCAGCCCGCCTGCGGCCTTGCCGGGGACTTCGACCGGTTGCACACCGGCATTCGTGGCGGCACTGCCGCCGGCACTTCCCTCGGTGCGTGCACCGGCGCCCGCGGCGCCTTGGCGTTGGGGCGCGGTCGCGCTGCCCGATGTGTTGACGTCGGCATTCACGCCCACGCCAACGCCTACGCCTACGCTCTGTGCCTGTGCGAAGCCGCTCATGGCAAGAAGGCCTGCGAGCAAGGCGCCGACGAAAAGGGATTTGTGTTGTTGCTGCTTCATAGGTGACTTTTCCTTTCGTTGAATGGTCACTGAACCGGCTTTGGGCCAGTTCGGTCGCTACCGTGACCACCTGCGCACATGTCGCCGTGTGCGAGGTGGCCCCCGGCGCGTGTGGGACGCCTCCGTCGTCCGGAATGGGGGGTCGTGCGTTAGGCGGCCCGGCTCAAAGCGGTCAAGGCAGCAGGTGCGCGCTGAAGAAAGCCGCCGTCTTGCGGTTCACTTCCGGCAGCAATGCAGCGCGGCCGAATCCCGGCGGATCGTTGAGCAGCTCGCCGATCAGCCCCGTGAGTCCGGGCGGCAGGGGCGAGAGCAGCGCGCCATGGCCGCCCGTGGGCAGGTCGGCGATCAGTTCGCAGCGCGGCAGGCAGGCCGCGAGCACGCGATCGCTGTGATAGCGCGGCACCAGCCAGCGGTCCTGCTGCGCAGTGATCAACCCCAGCGGCACGCGCGGCGCGGCGAGCGAGGCCATGTCGAAATCGGCCGACGCCGGCACACCGGCCGCCACGGCGGCGATGCGCGGATCCTGGTGCTCGCGCGACGTGGCGTCCGCGAAGCGGTGGCCGATCACGAACAGCGCGCCCCATTTCCTGATGCGGTCGAACCAGCTTCCGGTCAGCCGCGTGATCAGTCCGACGCAGGTCTGGAAGTCGCCTTCCAGGTTGGCTTCGCAATGCCGCATGAATGCAGCTGGCGACCAGCGTCCGCCCGCCAGGCTCAGCGCGGTGTGGCCGCCGGCCGACATGCCGTACATCCCCACCTTGTCGAGTTCGAGCAGCGGCGCAAGGCGCGCATCGTGTGCGACCGCGTCGATGGCGCGCGACACCTCGGCCGGGCGCATCGTCCAGCTGTCCGGGCCGGGGTTGCTGGCGTCCTTGTAGTTGTCGGCCTTGTGCTCGGGCATGGCCACGATGAAGCCGGCGTCCACCAGGGTGCGTGCCAGGTCCGCATGCACCCAGGGCGCACCGCCCGACCCGTGCGAAACCATGATCAGCCGGCCATTGCCGCGAACGGGCGTGCCCTGCGCAGCCACGTCCAGCGTGAAGGGGCCGCGCCGGACGAGTCGGGCTTCGCCGCTTGACGGATAGAACACCGTGACCGGTCCATCGCCGGCCGTGCCGGCAATCTCGGCCAGGCCCATCGCGGCCTGGGCCAGCCCGGAAAGCAGCGCGAGCGCCGTGGCCGTAAAGAAAAAGAAAAGACGTCGCATCGACCGAACTCCTTGTGTCATCGAAGGCCCATGCCCTCGGCGGACCGGACGATGCCGCGGCATGCCCGCCGTGTCTTGCCGAAAGCTGCAAGCGCGGCTTTCGGCGCGCCGATTTCAGGAATCGGCCAGCTTCTGCTTGCGGAAATCGGTGGGCGTGAGGCTGGTGGCGGCCTTGAACGTGCGGTTGAACGGGCCGATGGACTGGAAGCCTGCCGTGAGTGCGATGGTGAGAACGGGCAGGTCGCGCTTGCCCGGATCGGCCAGCGCCGCCATGGCCTCGGCCAGCCGGAAACTGTTGACGAAGGCGTTGAAGTTGCGGTGCCCCAAGCGCTGGTTGATGAGCCGCCGCAGCCGGTATTCCGGCACCGATAGCCGCGCGGCGAGGCTGGCGATACTCAGGTCTTCGCTGCGATAGGCGCGGTCGACGGCCATGGCGTGCTGCAAGGATTCGGCGAGGCGGCCTTCGGCCGGATCGGGCTCGGGGTCCGGGCTTGGGAGCGTTTCGGGCGGCGGCGCGTCTTCAAGAACGACCACGGGCATCGCAGCCGGCACGCTCGCCGCCGGGAACAGGTCCGACCCCGCCAACCGCACCATCCGCCAGGCCACCACCGCCACGATCGCGAGCAACATTGCCACGTCCGCCGTGGCCGACAGCCCCGAAAGCCGTCCATGCGGCGAAGCCAGCCGGACTGCCAGCATCACCAGGCTGTAGCCGATGCCGGCCACCACGATGAAGACGCGCAGCCTGCGGCGCCGCTCCACCAAGTCTTCACGCCAGTGCGAGGCCGCGGCCAGTGCGGCAAGCACCGCGAACACAAGCGGCACGGCGCGCTGCAAACCCATGGTGATCGGCGCGAGCACCGAGGCGCTGCCGGCCACGACCGCGCAGTTGAATGCCGCCAGCGTGGCGACCGCGACCCAGGCTGCGACGTGCAGCGGGCGCAGCGTGAAATCGTCGTCGAACAGCGCCTGCACGAAGACCCAGAACAGCACGGCGTTGCCGACGGAGACGGCGACCAGCGGCGCCTGCCAGAGCCCGGACACCAGCGCTTCGAACAGCGGCGTGGAGCCGATGACCTGCACGCAAAGGCCGAGCGTCAATGCCACGCCGGCACGCGCAGCCGGCAGGCGAGGGCGGTCGCGGCCGAGCACCAGTGCCAGCAGGAGCAGCAACGCGATCGCCACGCCGCGCAGGGCGGCGTCGATCAGGGTCGAGGGAGGAGCGGCGGGCATGCGGTCGTCGTGAAGGCGGCCGACGATAACAGGCGGCGGCAGCACAACCGTTCGGCCGGCAGGGTCAAATGCGGCCTCTCGAGTGTTTCCGATTTCACGCAACTAATAATGTTGCATGAAACGAGACAGCAAGCTTTCAGGTGTTCTCCACGCACTGCTGCACATGGCCGAGATGGAGGGGCCCGTCACCTCCGAATCGCTGGCCATGGCCATGCAGACCCATCCCGTCGTGGTGCGCCGGGTCATGGCGGGCCTGCGCGAGGCGGGCTTCGTGAGTTCGGCCAAGGGCCATGGCGGCGGCTGGGTGCTGTCGTGCCCGCTCGATGCCGTGACGCTCGGCGACATCCACCAGGCGGTGGGATCTCCGGCGCTGCTGGCCATGGGCAACCGCACCGAGAGCCCGGGCTGCATCGTCGAGCAGGCCGTGAATGCGGCGCTCGACGGCGCCTGCCGCGAGGCCGAGGCCCTGCTGCTCGAGCGTTTCAACGGCATCACGCTGGCCGATCTTTCCAGGGATTTTCATCGCCGCATGACGGGCGGCGGCTTCACTCGCAAGGACATCGAACATGCACTATGACGCTCTGGTCGTGGGCGGCAGCTTTGCCGGCCTTTCCGCTGCCCTGCAGCTTGCGCGCGCGCGAAAAACGGTCTGCATCGTCGACGCGGGCGCGCCGCGCAACCGCTTCGCCGCCGCTTCGCACGGCTTCTTCGGGCAGGACGGCACGCCGCCCTTGAAGATGATTGCCGATGCGCGCGCCAAGGTGCTCGCGTATCCGAATGCCAGCTTCGTCGAGGGCCGTGTTGCCGAGGCGCGGGCCGACGGCGCGGGCGGGTTCGCTGTTTCGCTCGAAGGCGGCGGCGCGCCGCTGACGGCCAGCCGGATCGTGCTCGCCTTCGGCGTCGAGGACGGCTTTCCTGAGATCGAGGGCGTGCGCGAACGCTGGGGCCGAAGCGTGCTGCACTGCCCGTACTGCCACGGCTATGAAGTCAGCGGCCGGCGCCTGGGCATCCTGATCGAGCAGCCGCATGCGCCCGAGCATGCGATCCTGTTCGCCGAATGGGGATCGGCCACGCTGTTCCTCAACGGCAACAACACGGTGGACGACGAGACGCGCGCGAGGCTGCAGGCGCGCGGCGTGGCGATCGAGCCGGGCCGCATCGCGGCGCTCGAGGGGCCGTCGCCTACCGAGCTCTCGGGCGTCCGATTCGCGGACGGCCGGCGCGTGCCGCTCGATGCGATGTTCCTGGTGCCGCGCACGCGCCTCGCAAGCCCGCTTGCCGAGCAGCTCGGATGCGCGATCGACGAGGGCGGCTTCGGCCCGCTGATCCGCACCGACGCAATGAAGATGACCACGGTGCCCGGCGTGTTCGCGGCCGGCGATGCGGCCATGATGTTCCACAACGCCACGATGGCTTCGGCCGATGGCGTGATGGCCGGCATTTCGCTGCACCGTGCCTCGGTGTTCGGCCACTGAGCGAGGAGCCGAAGAAGGCCTGAAAAAACCAGGCTATAATCTGCGGCTCGAAATGCGGGAATAGCTCAGTTGGTAGAGCGCAACCTTGCCAAGGTTGAGGTCGAGAGTTCGAGACTCTTTTCCCGCTCCACATTTCATGCAAAAGGCCACCCTCAGCGGTGGCCTTTTCTTTTGGCGCGCCGGATGGATGCCTTCAGCCCTTGGCGGGCAGCACCGTCCCGCGGCTTTCGCCGAAGCCGATGCGCGCATGGCCCGGCTTCTCGCACCAGCCGCGCAGCAGCACTGCATCGCCATCTTCCAGGAAGCCGCGCTGCTCGCCGTTGGCCAGCGTGACCGGGTCTTGCGCGGCGCGCGTCAGCTCGATGATCGCGCCGGCCTCGCCCGGCCCCGGTCCCGAGATGGTGCCGCTGCCGAACAGGTCGCCCGGGTTCAGGCTGCAGCCGCCCACCGTGTGGTGCGCCACCATCTGCGCCACGCTCCAGTACTGGTGCCTGAAGCTGGTGCGCGACAGGCGCGAAGGGCCGCTCCCCTCGTTGCGCGCCTTCTCGCTTTCGAGCCAGACCTCCAGCCGGATGTCGATCGCGCCACTTTCGCGGTTGCCGCCGCTTTCGAGGTAGGCCAGCGGCTGGGGCTCGTTTGCGGGCCGCGTCCAGGCCTGGCGGTAGGGCGCGAGCGCCTCCATCGTCACGATCCACGGCGAGATGGTGGTCGCGAAATTCTTCGCAAGGAAGGGACCGAGCGGCGCCATCTCCCAGAACTGGATGTCGCGCGCCGACCAGTCGTTGAGCAGGCAGATGCCGAAGATGTGCTCTTCCGCGCGTTCGAGCGGAATCGGTTCGCCGGCCGCATTGCCTTCGCCGATCCAGATGCCAAGCTCGAGCTCGTAGTCGAGCCGCGCGCAGGCGTGGAAGGTGGGCGCCTTGGCGCCCGGCGCCATGGTCTGCCCCATCGGGCGGTGAAAGCGCTGGCCGCTGATGCCGATGGTCGACACGCGCCCGTGGTAGGCCGTCGGAATCCAGCGGAAGTTGGGCGTCACGTCGCCTTCGGGGTTCATCAGGCGGCTGATGTTCAGCGCATGGTCGATGGAGGTGTAGAAGTCGGTGTAGTCGCCGATGCGCGCGGGCAAGGTGTATTCGACCTCGGCCTGCGGCACCAGGCATTCGCGCACGAGCTTGGCCGTGGCGGCCGGTGCATCGTCGCGCAGCAAGGCGAACACCGCGTGGCGCAGCGCACGCCAGGCGGTGCCGCCGAGCGCGAAGAAATCGTTGAGCGCTGGCAGCGCGGCGGCACGGGCCGCATCGAGCGCAAGTCCGTCGAGCAGCTGGCGTGCGGAGAGCGCGGCCATGTCGAGCACCTGGTCGCCAATGGCCACGCCGCCGCGGAACGGCTGCGGGCTGCCGGTGCGGCGGAACACCGCGTAGGGCAGGTTCTGGATCGGAAAGTCGGTGCCTTCCGTGTTGGCAGCGGCGACCCAGCTCCTGGCGTTGGCGTCGTGCGTGTGGTTGAGCGCGGCATTCATGGCCCTGGCCTCCCGCGTTTCAGGCCGACGCCATCAGCGCATCGTCGAAGATCGCCACCGCGCGCGTCCAGCCGGCCGATGCGCCGCGGATCTTGTGCGGAAAGCAGCTGATGAAAAAGCCCGTGGGCGGCAGCGCCTCGAGGTTGTGCAGCTTCTCGATGTGGCAGTAGCCGATGTCGCGGCCGGCCTTGTGGCCTTCCCAGATCAGCGAGGCGTCGTGCGTCTCGCCGTACTTCCTGGCGGTGTGCACGAAAGGCGCATCCCAGCTCCAGGCGTCGGTGCCCGTGAGGCGCACGCCGCGCTCCAGCAGATACATGGTGGCCTCGTAGCCCATGCCCGCGCCGGCCGAGACGTAGTCGTTGTGGCCGTAGCGCGAGCCCGCGCGCGTGTTCACCACCACGATCTCCAGCGGGCTCAGCGTGTGGCCGATGCGCTTGAGCTCGGCCTCGACGTCGCCGGCCGTGACCACGTAGCCATCGGCAAAGTGGCGGAAGTCGAGCTTCACGCCGGGCTGGAAGCACCATTCGAGCGGCACCTCGTGGATCGCGATGGCGGGCTTCTTCTCGCCCAGCGCCTTGTCCATGGTCGAGTGGAAGTGATAGGGCGCATCGAGGTGCGTGCCGTTGTGCGTCGAAAGCTGCACCAGCTCCACGGCCCAGCCTTCGCCGTCGGGCAGGTCTTCTTTCTTGAGGCCCCGAAAGAAGGGCTCGATCTGCTCGTAGGTCTGCTCGTGCGTGAAGTACTGGATCTTGGGCGCGAAGGCCGGCGGATCGGACAGCACATCGTTTTCGAGAAAGATCGAAAGGTCGACGAATTTGCGTGGCATGGCGAGGCTCCTTGTGGAATGGGGTGTGAGGGAGGGCGTCAGGGCTGCTGCCAGCGCAGCAGCCGCTTCTCTGCAAAGGCCAGCAGCGCATTGCTCGCGAAGCCGATCAGCCCGAGCAGCACGATGCCGGCGAACAGGTCGCTCGCGCGGAAGGCGCGCGCGGCCAGCAAAATGGCCTGGCCCAGGCCGCTTTGCGAGGCGATCATTTCGCCCACCACCGCGACGATCAGCGCAATGGTCAGCGCAAGCCGCATGCCGGCCAGGATGTCGGGCATGGCGTTGGGCAGGCCCATCTTCCAGACAAAGGCCGCGCGCGACATCTGCAGGCAGCGCGCCACTTCCGAGAGCCGCGGCTCCACGGCCGCGAAGCCGTGCACCGTGGCCAGCAGCACCGGCCACATCGCGCCGAAGGCCACCACGAACAGCACCATGCCGGGGTTCAGCCCGAAGATCGAGATCGCGAGCGGCAGCAGCGCGGAGGCGGGCAGCGGCCGAATGAATTCGAGCGTCGGCTGCACCCACGCGCGCACCGCGGGCGACACGCCGATGGCCGCGCCCAGCAGCACGCCGAACAGCGACGCCAGCAGCCAGCCCTGCAGCATGCGGCCGACCGTGGCCTGCGTGAAGGCGAGCAGTTCGCCGTTGCTGTTCGGGCCGCGGAGGTTGAGGCCTTCGAGCAGGCTGGCGAAGGTGGCCTGCGGTGTCGGCAGGAACACGCGGCTCACCCAGCCCGCGTTGCTCGCCATCCACCACAGCGCAATCAATGCAAGGAGCACGGCAAGCGAGCCGAGCCGGTTCACCAAGATGCCAACGCGGCCGTTGCCGTTCATGGCAGCACCCCCATGCGCCGAGCCACCACGCGCTGCAGCAGCACCATGCCCGCATTGACCGCAAAGCCCACCACGCCGATCCAGCCCAGCCACGCAAGCATCAGCGCGGGGTCGAAGCTCTGCTGCGCGATCATCATCGCGTAGCCCATGCCATTGGGATTGGCCGCAATCTCCACCGTGACGGCCACCACCAGCGCCACCGCCACGCCGAGGCGCAGCGCCACGAACAGGCGCGCCGCGATGGCCGGCAGCACGATCTTGAAGGCACGCTCGCGCGCCGAGAGCCCCAGCACGCGGCTCACCTCGAGCAGCCGCGGTTCGATCTGCTGCACCGCCGACTGCACCAGCACCAGCAGCGGCCAGAAGGTGGCAAAGGCGACGATGGCCAGTTCCATGCGCACGCCGAAACCGAAGGTCAGCATCGCGAGCGGAATCAGCGCCACCGAGGGCACGGGCCGCAGCACCTCGATGGAAAGCGAGCCGAGCTGCGCCGCGCGGCGCGAGAGCCCGAGCACCAGGCCCAGCGCAATGCCCAGCACCGCACCCAGCAGCAGGCCGAGCGCGGCCGTGCCCAGCGTGAAGCCCGTGGCCTGCCACAGCGAGCCATCGAGCGCCGCGCCCATGAAGGCGCGGGCCGCCGCGCTCGGCGGGGCGAGCGCATCGCTGCCCAAAGCGGCCGCGCGCCGCGCATACCACTCGAAGGCGCCGACCAGCAGGGCCGGAAAGACCCAGGGCCGCAGCCAGCGCAGGAGGCGGCGTTCAGTCATGGCTTTGCTCGATGAAGGCGAAGAGTTCACGGCGCAGCTGCAGGTATTCCGGATGCTCCTTGGTCGTGAGCTGGTCGCGCGGCCGCGGAATCTTCACGTCGATCATCCGCGCCAGGCTGGGCCGCCCCGGCCCGGGGTTGGCCTGCAGCGCGATCACGCGGTCGCCCAGGTAGATGGCCTCTTCGAGATCGTGCGTGACGAACAGCACCGTGAGCCCGTCGTCGCGCACCAGCCGCGCGAGCTCGTCCTGCAGGCTCTGGCGCGTGAGCGCATCGAGCGCGCCGAAGGGCTCGTCCATCATCATGAGCTCGGGCTTCTGCGCGAGGCAGCGGGCAATCTGCGCGCGCTGCTGCATGCCGCCCGAAAGCTGCACCGGAAACTTCTGCGCATGCTTCGCGAGGCCGACCTTGCCGAGCACCTCGGCAATGCGCGGCGCGCGCTCGGCCGCAGGCACGCCGGCTGCTTCGAGTGCGAGGCTCACATTGCCTTCCACGGTGCGCCAGGGCAGCAGCGCGCGGCCGTAGTCCTGGAACACGAAGGCCACTTCGCGCGACGGCTCGCTCATCTTCACGCCCTTGCGCCGCACCTCGCCGGCGCTCGCGGCGACCAGGCCGCTGGCCGCGCGCAGCAGCGTGGTCTTGCCGCAGCCGCTCGGCCCCACGATGCAGACGAACTCGCCGCGCGCCACGTCGAACGAGGTGGGCGACAGGATCTCGCGTCCGCCGAGCCGGATCGCGACGCCGTCGAAGCGAAGGAAGTCGGCGGCCGTGCTCACTTGGCGATCAGCTTCGCAACGTCGATGGAGGTCTTGAGCATGTCCTGGTCCTTCATCAGGCCGACCCAGTAGCCCAGCTGCTTCTCGCTCACCGTGGCGCCGGGCGGCGAGATCTGGATCTTCGCGAGCACCTCGGGCGGCAGCTTGATGTACTTGCCGATGGCCGCGCGCACCGTGGCGTCGTTCCTGGGCTGCTGCATGAAGGCCGCGGCCTCGACCAGCGACTCGCGGAACGCGCGCGCGGCGCCCGGGTTCTTCGCCACCCACTCGCGCTTGGCCGCATGCACGATGGTCTGGTTGTTCTCGGGCAGGAAGGTGGAGTAGTACGAGGCCACGTAGCCCGCGCCGCTCTCGGTGATGCGGCTCATGAACGGATCGGCCGACACCACCGCGTCGACCGAGCCGCCGCGCAGCAGGTCGGCATGCTGCGGGAACGAGGCCTCGACGAAGTTGACCTTGCGGTAGTCCACGCCGCTCTCCTTGAGCCAGGCACGGAAGGTCACGTGCAGGAACGCGCCGAGCCCCGGCACGCCGATCTTCTTGCCCACGCAGTCCTGCGGCCCCTTGATGCCCGAGCCCGCACGCGCCACCAGGCCGAAGCCCGTGATGGTCTTGGAGGTGAGGCCGCCGCCGGCCACCAGCACCAGGTCGAGCCCGCCGTCCACCGCCTGCAGGAACACCGAGGGCGTGGGCCCGCCGATCTGCAGCGAGTCGGACTGCAGCGCCGCGGGAATGGTGGAGTTGAGCGGAATGAACTTGAGCTCGACGTCGAGATTGCGCTTCTTGAAGTAGCCCTCTTCCGCGGCCACGAAGACCGAGGCGAAGTCGGACACGGCCGTGTAGCCGAACACGATCTTCGGGTTCGATTGCGCGCGCGAGGGCAGCGCCGCGGCGGCCGAGGCGGCGGCCAGCGCCGACAGCAGGGTGCGTCGTTTCATCATGTCTTCTGTCTCCTGGGAGTGGTTTTCTTCTGCGGGGCCTTGGGTCGCGGCAGCGCGGCGCGCAGCCCGCCGACGATGAAGTTCACCAGCATCGGTGCCACGGCCGGATCGCTGCGCCGGTTCTCGCCGCGCGAGAGCCGCTCGATGCGGCTGTCGTTCAGGTGGTGCAGCAGCGCCCCGAGCGAGAACTGGTAGCCCCAGGCGGCCTGCCCGCGCGTGGCATGCGGCAGCGCGACGTGCAGCGCGTCGATGTAGGCCTCGGCCAGCGGGTCGAAGTAGCCGCGCAGCACGCGGTCGGCTTCCTCGGTGGCGTGGTAGAGCTCGCGCGCCACCAGCAGCGCGTAGTACTCGCCCTCGGCGCTCGCACGCAGCGCCAGCACCGGTCCGGTGAAGGCCTCGATGATGCGCGGCAGCGTGCGTGCGTCGTCAGGGTCGTTATCCACGGCCTTGAGGCCCGCGAGCCGTTCCTCGATGCTGTGGCTCCAGTGCTCGAAGATCGCGTGGAAGAGCTCGTGCTTCGGGCCGAAGTAGTAGCCCACCAGCGCCAGCGGCACGCCCGCTTCCTCGGCGATCTGGCGGATGGTGACCGCGTGGTAGCCGTGCTGCGCAAAAAGCTTTTCCGCCGCCAGCAGGATGGCGTGGCGCCGATCGGGCCGGGCCGCTTCGGCAGCGGCGGCCGGGGCGCGGTGGGCGCTTCGCCTGGCGGGCGGGGTGCGGGCGTTCATCGGGCGTATTGAACGTCTGTACAAAACTATTGAACACGCGTACAAACCCTGAGGTCAAACCCGGTTGAACGGCGCGGAATGCGGCATTAGGCTCGGTGCATGCCCGCTCCCAACATTCCCCAGATCCGCCTCTACCAGGACTGGCTGCGCGAGCAGCGCGGCCTGTCCTTCGACACCTATGACGCGCTGTGGCGCTGGTCCGTGACCGATCTCGACGCCTTCTGGCAGAGCATCTGGGACTACATGGGCATCGTGTCGCCCACGCCGCACACGGCGGTGCTGGCCGACGACCGCATGCCCGGCGCCACGTGGTTTCCGGGCGCCGAGGTCAACTACGCGCGCGAGGTGCTGCGCCATGCCGATGCGGCGCATGCGGCCGGCCTGCCGGCCATCGTGAGCGACAACGAGCTGGGCGAAGTGCGCGAGATGCCGTGGCCCGAGCTGCGCCGGCAGGTGGCCTCGGTGGCGCTCACGCTCAAGTCGCTGGGTGTGCAGCGCGGCGACCGCGTGGCCGCCTACCTGCCCAATGTGCCCGAGACCATGGTGGCCTTTCTCGCGTGTTCGAGCATCGGCGCGGTGTGGAGCGTGTGCGCGCCCGACATGGGCACGGCCGCCGTGGTCGACCGCTTCCGCCAGATCGAGCCCAAGCTGCTGATCGCCGCCGACGGCGTGCACTACGGTGCCAAGCCCATCGACCGCAGCGCGGTGGTGCAGGAGCTGCGCGATGCGCTGCCCAGCGTGCAGAAGCTGCTGTTGCTGCGGACGCCCCATGCCGCGCAGCAGCTCGCCGCCGACGCCGACTGGCAGACCGCCAGCGCGCGCCGCGACGCCGAGGTGGCGGCCTTCGAGCCCGAATGGCTGCCCTTCGACCACCCGATCTGGATCGTCTATTCGAGCGGCACCACCGGCCTGCCCAAGCCCATCGTGCACGGGCAAGGCGGCATCATCATGACGATGTACGCCTGCGGCCTGCACAACGACATCGGCGCAAGCTACGGCGCCAACAACTACGACGAGCGCTTCCACTGGTACAGCTCGACCGGCTGGGTCATGTGGAACTGCCAGCTCGCGGGCCTGGCCTTCGGCGCGACCATCGTCATCTACGACGGCCATCCGGCCGGCAGCAAGGAGAAGCCCGACTGGGCCGTGCTGTGGCGCTTCGTCGCGAAGCACCGCATCACTTTCTTCGGTGCCGGCGCGGCCTACTTCACCAACTGCATGAAGGCCGGCGTGGTGGCGGCCGAGTGCGGCGACCTGTCGCGCGTGCGCGCGCTCGGCAGCACCGGCTCGCCGCTGTCGGAAGAGGTGCAGCGCTGGGGCACGGCGCAGCTGATGGCTGCGGGCGCGAGCAGCGTGTGGTGGTGCAACATTTCCGGTGGCACGGATTTTTGCGGCGCCTTCGTCGGCGGCAACCGCGAGCTGCCCGAAGTGCCCGGGCAGATGCAGTGCCGCCAGATCGGCCATGCGGTGGAAGCCTGGAACGAGGACGGCAAGCCCGTCATCGGCGAGGTGGGCGAGCTGGTCTGCACGCGGCCCATCCCATCGATGCCGCTGTACTTCTGGGGCGACGAAGGCAACGCGCGCTACCTGTCGAGCTACTTCGACACCTACCCCGGCGTCTGGCGCCACGGCGACTGGATCAGGATCGGCGAGGACGGCGGCTGCATCATCTACGGCCGCAGCGACGCCACCATCAACCGCCAGGGCCTGCGCATGGGCACCAGCGAGATCTACAGCGCCGTCGAGGCGCTGCCCGAGGTGCTCGACTCCATGGTGGTCGACCTCGAATACCTGGGCCGCGAAAGCTACATGCCGCTGTTCGTGGTGCTGCGCCCCGGCGTGGCGCTCGACGATGCGATGCGCGGCAAGATCAACCACGCGATCAAGACCTCGCTCTCGCCGCGCTTCCTGCCCAACGACATCTTCCAGGTGGCCGAGATCCCGCGCACGCTCTCGGGCAAGAAGCAGGAGCTGCCGATCAAGAAGCTGCTGCTGGGCCAGCCGCTTCAGAAGGTGGTCAACCCCGAGGCCATGGCCAACCCCGGCTCGCTCGGCTGGTACGTGGAGTTTGCCGCGCGGCGCGCCGCGGCCTCTCAGGGCATCAGCAGTTCGTAGAGCACCATGCGCGTCTGGCGGCCGCGCAGCGCCACCCGCTCGTCGATGCGGCGCGTCTGCAGCCGGCCCTTCAGGCCCGCGCAGGTGACCTCCGAGATCAGCGTGTGCGTGCCCAGCTGCTTGTTGATGCCCTCGATGCGGCTGGCCACGTTGACCACGTCGCCCAGCGCCGTGTAGGACAGCCGGTCGTTCGAACCCAGCACGCCCGCGATCGCCACGCCGGTGTGGATGCCCACGCGCGTGCGGAACTCGGGCAGCCCGTCGGCGCGCCATCTGCGGTTGAGCGCACTCGTCTCGATGTGCAGCTGCAGCGCGGCCAGGCAGGCGCGGTACTCCGCGTCCTTCAGGTCGGCGGGCGCGCCCCACAGCACCATGATGCCGTCGCCCATGAACTTGTCGACCACGCCGCCGTAGCGCGCCAGCACGCGGGTGGCCAGGTTGAAGTATTCGGTCAGCATGCGCACCAGCACATTGGCTTCCATCGATTCGGAGATCCGCGTGAAGCCCTCGATGTCGGTGAACATCACGGTCATGCGCCGCGGCGAGCCGCTGGGCGCCAGCGCCTGGCCCTCGGCCACGAGCTGGCTGATCACGTCCACCGGCACGAACTTGCTGAACGCCCTGAGGCTGCGCGCCGATTCGTCCAGCGCCCGGTCCAGGTTCTGGATCTCGAGCACGCGGCTCGGCTCGCGCGGCAGGTCGTCGAGCTCCAGCAGGCCGATGCGGCGCGCGATTTGCGCGAGCTTCTCGACCGGCGAGGTGACCAGCCTGGACAGCTGCAGCGACACGAACAGCGCGGCCGCGAGCAGCGCCAGGCCCAGCAGCAGCCACCACAGCACGGCGCGCCGCAGGGCGCCGAGCACGAAGTCCTCGGGCACCCAGCTCACCAGCTGCCAGCCGGCCGAAGGAATGCGCGAAGCCTGGGCCAGGTAGCCGCGCCCTTCGTGCTCGAACGAGAAGGCCGCGCCGCCCGCGCCGTCCGGCGTGCGGTTCTCCAGCATCTGGGCGTGCAGCGCGCCCAGCACGCCGGTGGGCGGCTCGGGCTGGCGCAGCACGCCGGGCTGGTCGCTGCGCGCGAGCACCTGGTCGCCGGCGTCCAGCAGGGCGCCGTCGCCGCGGCCGTCGCTTGCGAACAGCCGCACGAACTGCGAGAGCCGGCCCAGCGAGACATCGCCGCCCACCACCAGCAGCCGGGGGCCGCCTTCGGCCGCGCGGCGCTTGCTGGGCAAGGCATAGCTCACGCCCAGCTCCTGCGTCGCGGCGAAGGCGTAGGGCGCGGTCCACACGGGCCTTTGCGTCTGGCGCGCCTGCTGGTACCAGCGCTGCAGCCGCGGGTCGTAGCCGCTGCGGAAGGACTCGATGCGCTGCGTGGCGAAGCGCTGCTGCGCGTCGATCTCGGGCGCGGGCGGCAGCTTGTACTGCCAGGTCTCGATGGCGAGTTCGCCGGTGCCCGCGCCGCGCGCGATGCGCCGGATGGCCGGCACCGGGTAGCGCAGCGCCATCAGCATCTGGCCCGTGTCGTCGGCCACGTAGAGGCTGTCGAGCTCGGGCGCCTGCTGCAGCAGGGTCCACAGAAGCTCGGCCGTGCGCTGGGCATGCTCGCCCGCGGCGCCGAGGCTGGGCGCGCCGGCCAGCGCACCGACCGCCGACTCGGTCTTGGCGAGGACCGCGAGCATGTTGTCCTCGGTGCGGTAGTGGTTGGCCGCGTGCGCGGAGGCGCCGATCTTCGCCACCAGCCGCTGCGAGCCCCAGTAGCCGAGCGTGGCCAGCAGCAGCGACTGCGTCAGCGCCACCGCGCTCACGATGGTGCTCACGTCGACCCTGAAGCGGCGCGAAAGCCGCGCCACGGCGGCGGAAAATTCAAAGAATGCGAGAGGCGGCTTTCCCGCCCCACCCGCAGACCCGGATGAGTTCTTCTTGTTCATACAGCTCCCTGTCGACCACTCGAACGCACCCGCGGCCGTCACGTCGGGCCGCGGATCGCATCCGGCCGCTCGCTGCTCCGATCGTTTGGTTGTCGGAAATCATGGCGAGCACCCGGGGTGCAGGGCGGATTTTGCGCGACTTCGGGCCGCGCGCGTCATGGCACGGTCGTGCGCAAGACGCGGGCTTGGCTAGCGCGCGTCGTGGAAGATGATTCCCAGCGTGTGCCGCCGCCCCGCGCGCACGCGGCTCACGCCGTGCCGCATGGTGACGCGGTAGCTGCCGCGCGTGCCCGCCACGGGCCGCTGGTTGACCGCGAAGACCACCGCCTCGCCCTGCGCGAGCGCCACCACCTCGGCGCGCGACTGCATGCGCGGGCGCTGCTCGGTGAGCACGAATTCGCCGCCCGTGAAGTCGTCGCCCGGCCGGCTCAGCAGCACCGTGAGCTGCATCGGAAACTGCAGGTCGCCGTASAGGTCCTGGTGCAGGCAGTTGTAGTCGCCTTCACCGTAGCGCAGCAGCAGCGGCGTGGGCCGCAGCTGGCCCGCCGCATGGCAGCGCGCGAGGTAGGCCGCGTGGTCCGCCGGGTAGTCGGCCGGCTGGCCCATCGCGGCGGCCCATGCGTTCGCGAGCGGCGCGAGGCGCTCGTACAGCGCGCTGCGCCAGGCCGCGACCGGAGCCGGCAGCGGGTTGCCGAAGTACTGGTACTCGCCCTGGCCGAAGCCGTGGCGCTGCATCACCACGCGGCTGCGGAAATGGCCGGGCTCGTCGTACAGCGCGGCCAGCGCGGCGCATTCCTTCGGGCTGAACAGCACGCCCGTGGTTGCGCAGCCGCGCGTGGCGAGGTCGGTTTCGATGCGGGGCCAGTCGAGGGCGCGGACGATGTGGGCAGGAGAGGTCGGCATGCCGAAAGTGTGCGGCCGCCGCGGGCGCGGCGCTCGCTGTTTCCGGACATGGGTTCCGGCCGCGGCGGTGCCGCAAGAAGACGTCAGAACGAGAGGGCCACGGGCGCGAGCTCGCCGATCTCCACGCGCACGGCAGTGCCCGCCGACGCGAACAGCATGCCGGTGCACGAACCGCTCGTGACGATCTGCCCGGCCTTGAGCCCCCCGCCGCGCGCGGCGCAATGGTTGGCCAGCCACACCAGCAGCGCGCCCGCGTCGGGGCTCGGATGCTCGCCCACGGTGTGCGCGACGGTCTGCCCGTCGAAGTGCAGCGCGGCCTCGGCGCGCTGCAGGTCGAACCAGGCCGGCGCGAAGGGCTGGCGCTGCCCCAGCACCAGCGCGCCATGGCTCAGCAGGTCGGCCAGCAGGGCGTTGGCATGGGCGCCGAACCAGTCGGCCAGCCGGGTCTCGACGACCTCGATCACCGGCAGCACCGATTCGACGGCGCCTGCCACATCGGCCAGCGTGTAGGGTGCGGCGCGCGGCGGCAGGTCGGCGCCCAGCTGGAAGCCGACCTCGGCCTCGATGCCGCGCAGCCGCCATGCCGGACCCTGCAGGCGCACGCCGCCGGGCAGCAGCCCCTCGGCCGGCAGCGGCGCGCAGGTGGGCTCCTGGCCGGGCGCGCGCGCGCCCACCTTCCAGC
>NZ_JBFTPJ010000014.1:0-23827 GCF_056398445.1 Variovorax sp. 01T439_2 | reverse complement strand
GGCCAAGCTGACCTGGGCACCGATGCTGGGCCGCAGCGCCAGCAGTCCTTCGTAGAGCGACACCAGCACTTCGGGCGGCACGGGCGCACCCACACGGCGCTCGCAATGGGCCGACTGGATGGCGGCCTCCAGCTGATAGGGGCCGAGGGATTTCATCTCCGAGGCCCGGCGCAGGCAGCGTTCGGCCTCCGCGAGCAGGTCGGGGTTCCAGCGCAGCGGGTCCTGCTGGTCGAGCGGCACGTAGGCGCCGGCCTCGCTGCGCCGGGCCGCGGCGCGGCTTTCGCAGAAGAGCATCAGCGCGAGCAGGCCCAGCGGCTCGGGCTCATCGGGCATCAGGCTGCACAGGATGCGGCCGAGGTCGATGGCCTCGGCGGTGAGGCCGCGCGGCAGGGCGTCGGCGCCGTCGACGTCGTCCCAGCCGGTGCCGTAGGCGGCGTAGATGCCGCCCTGCACGTCCTGCAGCCGCTGCGGAAGTTCGCGCGCCTGCGGGTACTCGAAGGGAATGCCCGCGGCCCGGATGCGTGCCTTGGCCCGCACCAGCCGCTGGCCCAGCGTGGAAGGCGCGGTGAGAAAGGCACCGGCCATGCGGGCCGCGTCGAGCCCGAGCACGGCCTGCAGCATCAGCGGCGCGCGCGCCGCCGCATCGATGGCCGGATGCGCGCAGACGAACATCAGGCGCAGCCGCTCGTCGGGCACGGCTGCGCCCTCGGGCGCGTCGTCCATCTCGCCGGCCAAGAGCAGCAGCGACTGCGTCGCATCGTCCTGCACGCGGCTGTGGCGCCAGGCGTCCAGCTTGCGGTGCCGCGCCACGCTCAGCAGCCAGGCCTCGGGCTGTGCGGGAATGCCGTCGGCCGGCCAGCGCTCCAGTGCGCGCGCGAAGGCCTCGGCGAGCGCATCTTCCGATGCGGCGATGTCGTGCGTGCGCGCGGACAGGATGGCCAGCAGGCGGCCGTACGACTCGCGCGCCGCACGTTCGGCGGCCTGGTGAGCCGCCGGGTGGTTCACGGTGTGGCCGCCGCGATGGCCGTGGCCGTGAAGACCGGCCGCACCTCCACGCCCCCGCTGGCTGCGCAGGGCGCGCGGGCCGCCCATTCGAGCGCGGCATCGAGGTCCGGCACATCCACCACGAAGTAGCCGCCGAGCTGCTCCTTGGTGTCGGCAAAGGGGCCGTCCTGCACCTGGCGCTTGTCGCCGCGCACGCGCAGCGTGGTGCCGGTCATCGGCGGCAGGAGGCCGTGCCCGCCGAGCGAAATGCCCGACTGGCGAACCGCATCGGCATACGCCACCCAGCTGGCCCGGTAGGCCTGCGAGGACGCGTCGTTCCGCTGTTCGAATTCGGCCGCGGGCTGATAGAACATCAACATGTACTGCATGGTGTCTCTCCATCGTGGAAAAGAGGCTGAGCAGGATCGCTCACCACAATGACGGCCCGCAGCCGGTCATTTCGACACGGCGTCCGTGTCGAGCAGATGATTTTTTACGCGATTGCCGTTCGGCGCAACGGTTGCGCTACCTAGGCTTTCAGGCCGCCTTGGCCTGCGCGGCGGGGGCGAACATGGCCTCCATCTCGCTTCGCAGCCGGTAGGCGGAGGTCGAGGTGTCCATGACCACGTCGGCCCAGCAGAGGCTCTGGCCCTTCTTCACCGGTCGCACCAGCTTGACGCTGTGCGCCAGCCCGAGCGGCAGCCCGCCCAGGCCGAGCGAGCGCTCGGCCGGCAGCAGCTTGCCCCAGACGGTGTAGCCGCCTTCGCCGTCGAGCATCTCGCCGGGCGCGAGATCGCGCTTGGCCGTGGCCACCACGTCGGCGTTCCAGCAGGTGGCCACGCCGGTCGGCTCGCCGCGCAAGGCGACGCTGGCCACCGACATGCCGACCTCCAGGCCGATCAGGTGCCAGCGCTTGTAGAGCGTGAAGTAGCGCCCGCTCGGGTCGGTGTGGGCGTTGTATTCCTCGAAGCAGTTCTTGATGTAGTCGGTCTCGGCCTCGACCGTGACCCATACGCCCATGCGGATGTCGTAGGGGATCTTTCGCCCGTCGGCCTCGAGCGAGGAAATGACCTCGACCATGCCCTTGCGTTCGAGCACGCCGCCTTCGCTCCGGGGGCGCGTGACGAAGGGAATGTCCTCCACGCTCGCGGGCGGGTAGAGCAGGCCGTCCGAAGGCACGGTGAGCCCGGTGGCGTTGGCCACCGCCGAGCTTTCGATGGACGGCTTGGAGCCGTCGAGAAAGCTGTTGAACATCTTCGGATTGAGGCCGCCGCGCAGCGCCTGTTCGGGCGTCAGGCCGTAGTTGCCCCAGACGGTCTCGGGCGTCGATTCGGTGAAGTGCGGCAGCCACTTGTGGCCGCGTCCGGCCGCGACCACCGGAAAGCCGCAGGTGCGCGCCCAGTCGACCAGGTCGCAGATCAGCGCGGGCTGGTCGCCGAAGGCCAGTGAATAGACCACGCCGGCCTGCTGCGCGCGGCGCGCGAGCAGCGGGCCGCAGAAGGCATCGGCCTCGACCGTCACGTTGACCACGTGCTTGCCATGCGCAAACGCATCCAGGCAATGCTCGACGGCTGCCACCGGGTTGCCGGTGCACTCGACCACGATGTCGATGGCGGGCTCGCGCGTCACGGCCTGCCAGTCGTCGGTGATCCAGGTGCTGCCCGTCTTCAGGGCTTCCTGCACCGAGCCCGCAGCGGCGCGCTCCGGGTTCCAGCCGACGCGCTCGAGGTTGGCACGTGCCGCCGCGGGCGACAGGTCGGCAATCGCGACCAGCTGCACGCCGGGCGTGCGCGGAATCTGCGCGAGGTACATCGAGCCGAACTTGCCGGCGCCGATCAGGCCGATGCGGATGGGGCGGCCTTCGGCGGCGCGCTGCTGCAGGCGGGCGTAGAGACTCATGGCGTCAGGCCTCCGCGGTGTCGAGGACTTCGAGCGAGGTCTGCAGGGCACTCTCGGGCAGTCCGTTCTTCCACGGCACCTCGACCGGGTAGGGCTTGAGCAGGCAATCGTCGGGCAGCAGCTCGATGGGCGCGAAGTTTCTGTGCGCGATGTACTCGGGCCGCTTGTGGCGCCGGATGTGGTTGCTGACAGCGCACAGGCTCAGGTACACCGCCACGCGGTTGAACGGCGAAAGATTGCTGCCCGAGGCATGCACGAGGCAGCTGTGGAACAGGATCATCGAGCCGGCGGGCCCCTTGGGCGAGACGATGCCGCCCCCGACGTGGCGGCCCGCCGCGTCGTAGTGGCCTTTGCCGCCAGCGCGGTCCACCAGCTGCCGGATCAGGTCGTTGTCCACCGTCCACAGCGGATAGCTGGTGGTCATGAGGTCGTGCTTCGCATCCACCACGCCCTTGCGGTGGCTGCCCGGAATGAACATCAGCGGGCCGTTGTGCTCGTTCACCTCGTCCAGGAAGATCGCGACGTTCATCGCGCGCTCGGTGGGCATCAGGTCGTCGTTGAGCCAGGTGCCGTAGTCCTGGTGCCACTGCCATACGTCGCCTTCGAACGCCATCTTGCCGTTGATCTTGAACTGGTGCATGTAGACCTCTTCGCCGAAGAGGTCCATCACCGGCTCCACCATGCGCGGATGGCGCGCGAGCCGCGCAAATGGCTCGCTGATCAGGTGCGCGGCAAAGTTGGTGCGCACCGCATCCGAGCCCTTCTCGCGCACGTTGAAGGCCTCGCGCTTGCTGTACAGGTCGGGCACCGCATCGGTCAGCGCCCTGGTTTCTTCGGGCGAGAAATGTCCGGGAAAGAACAGGTAGCCGTCGCGCTCGAACTGCGCGCGTTGCTCGGGGGTCAACTTCATGCCTTGTCTCCTTTGCGGGTGGGGGTGGATGCGGATGCGGTGCGCGCGAGCTGCTGCGCGAGCCGCCGGCCCAGTGCCTCGCTGGCCCGGGCGACGTGTTCCTCGCTCAGCTGCGCGGCGCGCTGCGCATGGCCGGCCGCAATGGCGGCGGCGATGGCTTCGTGCTCGTCCCAGAGCGTCTCGCGCTGCGGCTCGGCCTGCAGCACCGCACCCATCGCGCGGCGCAGGTGGCGCCAGTGCTGGCCGGCGCTCTGGCCGATCAGCGGATTGCCCGAGGCCTCGTAGATGGCCTGGTGGAAGGCCAGGTCGGCATCGATCATGGCTTCGACATTGCGCCCGCGCGCCGCACGGCGGCCACGCTCCAGCAGCCTGGGATCGATGCGAAAGCGCTGTGCGGCCGCGAGCCGCGCGGCCAGCACGTCGAGCGCGCCGCGCACCTGGTAGACCTTGCGCATCCATTCGGCATCGAGCGGCGCCACCAGCACGCCGCGGCCGGGCGCATCGTGCACGAAGCCGTCCTTCTTGAGCAGGCGCAGCGCCTGCAGCACGGGCTGGCGCGACACCGACAGGCGCTGCGCGATGTCTTCCTGCGTGATCCGCTCGCCGGGCGCCAGCGCGCCGCTGCTGATGGCGCCGAGCAGGGCGCGGTAGACCTGGTCGACGAGGTCGGGCGCGGCTTCGATGCTGACGAGCTGGGCGGGCATGGATGGCTTTCCTTGAACTCTGTATACAGAGTACGGAATCCGGCGCCGCCGCGCATCCCGGGTTTTTACCCATGGGGGCTGCAAAAGAACGTAACCCGCCGCTAAGCTCGGCCCATGCAACTACCTACCTACGACGACGTCATCGCCGCGGCCGCGCGGCTCGAGGGCCACGCCCACCGCACGCCCGTGCTGCGATCGCAGACGGCCGACGAACGCTGGGGCGCCAAGTTCTTCTTCAAGTGCGAGAACTTCCAGCGCATGGGCGCCTTCAAGTTCCGCGGTGCGTTCAATGCGCTGTCGAAGTTCGACGCCGCGCAGCGCAAGGGCGGCGTGATCGCGTTCTCTTCGGGCAACCATGCGCAGGCCATTGCGCTGTCGGCCCGGCTCTTGTCGATGCCGGCCGTGATCGTCATGCCCAAGGACGCGCCCGCGGCCAAGGTTGCGGCCACGAAGGGCTACGGCGCCGAAGTGGTGATGTACGACCGCTTCACCGAAGACCGCGAGGCGCTCACGAAGCGGCTCGCGCAGGAACGCGGCATGACGATGATCCCGCCCTACGACCACCCGGACGTGCTCGCGGGGCAGGGCACGGCGGTGAAGGAACTCATCGAAGAGACCGGCCCGCTCGACCAGCTGTTCGTGTGCCTGGGCGGCGGCGGGCTGCTGTCGGGTTCGGCGCTGTCGGCGCGCGCGCTGGCGCCCGGTTGCAAGGTCTACGGCGTGGAGCCCGAGGCGGGCAACGACGGCCAGCAATCATTGCGCGCGGGAAAGATCGTGCACATCGAAACGCCCAAGACCATTGCCGACGGCGCGCAGACGCAGCACCTGGGGCAGTACACCTTCGGCATCATCCAGCGCGACGTGGACGACATCTTCACCGTGACCGACGCGCAGCTCGTCGATGCAATGCGCTTCTTTGCCGAGCGCATGAAGATCGTGGTAGAGCCGACCGGCTGCCTCGCCTTCGCGGGCGCGATTGCCGCGGGCAAGGCCATCGCGGGCCAGCGCGTGGGCATCGTGGTCAGCGGCGGCAACGTCGACCTCTCGCGCTACGCGGCGCTGCTCGCGTAGCTCAGGCGCGGATTCCCTCGGCCGTCAGGTGCAGCAGGCGGTCCGCACGGGCTGCCGCGCTCTCGGAATGCGTCACCAGCACCAGCGAGGCGCCGTGCTCGCGCGTCTGGCCGATCAGCAGTTCCATCACCTTCGAAGCGGTGCCCGGGTCGAGGTTGCCGGTGGGCTCGTCGGCCAGCAGCAGGGCGGGCCGGTGCACCAGCGCGCGCGCGATGGCCACGCGCTGCAGCTGGCCGCCCGAGAGCGTCTGCGGCAGCCGTGCGCCCATGCCGGGCAGGCCCACCGCATCGAGCATGTGCGCGACGCGGCCTTCATCGCGCTTGCCGCCCAGCAGCATCAGCGGCAGCGAGACGTTCTGCGCCACGTCCAGGTGCGGCAGCACGTGGAAAGCCTGGAACACGAAGCCCACGTGGCGGCGGCGCCAGAGCGCGCAGGCTTCGCCGTCGAGCGCGCCGATGTCGATGCCGCCGTGGGTGACCGTGCCCGCGTCCCAGCGGTCGAGCCCGGCCATGCAGTTGAGCAGCGTCGACTTGCCGACGCCCGATTCGCCCACGATGGCGACGAACTCGCCGGGCTCGACGCCGAGCGTCACGTTCTCGAAGACGGGCACGTCGCCGTAGTGCTTGGCGAGCCCCGAGATGCGTAGCGTCATGCGGTGGTGCCTGCGATGCGTTGAACGGCCGTCTGCACCGCGTCCGGCGCGTCGCAGGCGATGACGGTGCGCGCCGGCATGCTGCGCAGCCAGGTGATCTGCCGCTTGGCGAGCTGGCGCGTGGCCGCGATGCCGCGCTCGCGCAGCGTGCCGACGGCCTTGGCATCGGGCTGCGCGCCGCCGCATGCGTCGAGCATTTCCCAGGCCTGCCGGTAGCCCACGCAGCGCATCGAGGGAAGCTCGGTGGAAAGATCGCCGCGTGCGCGCAGCGCCCTGACCTCGTCGAGGAAGCCGGCGGCCAGCATGGCGTCGAAGCGCTCGGCAATGCGCGCATGCAGCCAGGCGCGGTCGGCGGGTTCGAGCGAGAACAGCGCGCCGCCGGCCAATCCCTTCACTGCCTTGTCTCTCTCGCCGGCATGAAAGCTCGACAAGGGCTGCCCGCTGCTTTCCCATACCTCGAGCGCACGCTGGATGCGCTGGCTGTCCTGCGGTGCCAGGCGCGCGGCGGTCACGGGGTCGACCTTGGCGAGCCGCGCATGCATGGCGGGCCAGCCCAGCGCGGCGGCTTCGGCGTCGATGCGCGCGCGCACGGCGGCATCGGCGGCGGGCATGGCGTCGATGCCGTCGAACAGCGCCTTGAAATAGAGCATGGTGCCGCCCACCAGCAGCGGCAGGGCGCCGCGCGCGCGGATCTCGCCGATGAGCCGTGTCGCGTCGGCCACGAAGGCGGCGGCGCTGTAGCTTTCGCGCGGATCGAGGATGTCGATCAGGTGGTGCGGCACGGCGGCCTGCTCGGCCCGGCTGGGCTTGGCGGTGCCGATGTCCATGCCGCGATAGACCAGCGCCGAATCGACGCTGACGATCTCCACCGGGCGCACCCGCGCCAGCGCGAGCGCCACCGCCGTCTTGCCGGAGGCGGTCGGCCCCGCGAGCGCGATGTATGTCGGGTTTTCAGGAAGGCCGGAGGCGGCAGCGGAGGGCGGCATAAGCGCCCGAGGGTAACAACAAAACCGGAAGCTTCAGATCGCCTGCGCGCTGGCGCTGGCCTTGCCGCGCGCTTCTTGCGGCAGGGCGGGCGAATCGGTGCGCGGGGACGCCGGCGCGGCCGGCAGCGATGGCGTGCCGCGCAGCACCGGCGTGCCTTCCCCTTGGCGCGAAGCCAGCGTGGTCTCGGGCTTCATGCGAAACAGCTGCGAAAGCGCCGAGCGGTACTGCGCCTCGCCGATCGAATTGGTGTTGTGGTGCGAGCCACCCTCCACCAGCACGAAGAGCTTGGGCACGGTGGCCGCGTTGTAGAGCTTGCGGCCCAGCGTGGGGTTGATCAGGCTGTCGGCGGTGCCATGCACCACCAGCAGCGGCGCGCCGATGTCCTTGACGCGGTTGATGGCCTCGAAGCGCTGCGTGATGAACGGGCCGAACGGCAGCCAGCCCCACTTGAAGCCGCTCACCACGTCGGCAATGGAGGTGAAGGTGCTTTCGACGATGGTGCCGCTCTCGTCGTTGACGCTGGCGGCCAGGTCGATGCCGATGGCGCCGCCCAGCGAGTGGCCGAAGATGTAGCGGTGCTGCCGCGGATGCCGGGCTGCGAGCCAGGTCCAGGCGGCGCGCGCGTCCTCGCGCGCCGATTCTTCCGAGGGCAGGCCCTTGGAGCTCTTGCCGAAGCCGCGGTAGTCGATGGCCAGCACCGAGAAACCGAGCTCGTGCATGCGCTGGATGCGCGGCGCCGATCCGGCCACGTTGTAGCGGGCGCCGTGCAGGTACAGCATGACCGGACGGTCGGTGGTCTCGGGCTCGCCGCCGAGCCAGAGGCCGTGAAGGCGGGCGGATTCGCCGGTGATGGAGGACTGGAAGTCGATCCAGACGTCCTGCATGCCCTCGGTCATGGTCGCGGTGTTGCCCCAGCTGCGGTCGCTGGGTTGGAAGATCCACTCGCGCTGCTGTTCGTCGAACGTGGAGCAGCCGGCCGCCAGAAGGGCGCACAGCGAAAGAACGGAGGCAAGGAGGGACCAGCGTTTCATGGACTAGAGGGACAGCGAAGCCGGCGGAAAGTTCATGCTCGAGCAAGGAGCGCGCCGACACTGCGCCCCAGCACTTCCCCCCAAGCGCCCTCAAGTGGCACTTTGTTCTACATATGCAACGCCCGTGCCCGCTTCGCGGATGACCTCCAAAAACTCCGGAAAAACCCTCAAAATGCCCCGATTTGCTATCTGCCGCGCATAAAAAGCGCGTCCAGCTCCCGAATCGACAGCTGCCGCCAGGTCGGGCGGCCATGGTTGCACTGGTCCGAACGCTCGGTGGCTTCCATTTGACGTAATAAAGCGTACATTTCGTCGATCGTGAGCCTGCGGTTGGCCCGCACCGCACCATGGCAGGCCATGGTCGAGAGCAATTCGTTCTGCGCCCGCTGCACCACGGTGCTGGCATCGTGCTGCGCCAGTTCGGCCAATACGCTGCGCGCAAGCTCCACCGGATCGCCATCGGCCAGGGTGCCCGGCACCGCACGCACCGCAAGGGTGCGCGGCGAAAACGGCGTGATTTCCAGCCCCAGCGTGGGCAGCACCGCGGCGCAGGCCTCGGCGGTGGCCACTTCCTGGGGCGTGGCCGCGAAGGTGGCCGGGATCAGCAGCGGCTGGCTCGTGATGGCGGCGCCGTCGAGTTGGGTCTTGAGCCGCTCGTAGACGATGCGTTCGTGCGCCGCGTGCATGTCGACCACGATCAGGCCCTGGCTGTTTTCGGCCAGGATGTAGATGCCCTGCAGCTGCGCCAGCGCGCGGCCCAGGGGCCAGGCTTGCTCATTGGTGGACGGGGCGCCAGGAGCCGTCGATTCGGCCGGCAGCCCGGCAGGGGCCCGGAACGCTGCGGGCGCCGCTTCGGCAGCGGGCCAGGGGGAAGCGCCGGATCCGGGGTTCGAGGYGCCGGTCCGCTGGGGCCACAGGGCCTCGAAATCGCCGGCGCCGCGCTCCGCCGCCACGAAATTGATGCCCGGCTGGGCCCAGGCTGCACCCGACGCGGGCACGTTCGGCTTGAAAAAGGGTTGCTGCGGCGCCGCGGGCGTGACGGCATCGCCCGCGCGCGGTGCCGCAAGCGCGTTCTCGATCGCATGGCGCACCGCCTGGTGCACCTCGCGGCCATCGCGAAAACGCACCTCGATCTTGGTCGGATGCACGTTCACGTCGACGCGCGACGGATCGATTTCGAGGTACAGCGCATACACGGGCTGGCGCTGGCCGTGCAGCACGTCCTCGTAGGCGCTGCGCACGGCATGCGAGAGCACCTTGTCGCGCACGAAGCGGCCGTTGACGTAGAAGAACTGCTGGTCGGCGCGCGAACGCGCGGCATCCGGCATGCCGGCACGCCCGGCCACGCGCACCGCGCCGCCCATGTACTCGACGGCCACGCTCTGCGCCACGAAGTCGTCGCTGAGCGCGTCGGCCAGGCGCTGCTCGCGCCGGTCGGCGGCGCGCCACTGTTCCATCAGCTTGCCGTCGTGCCACACCGAAAAGCCGACCTCCGGCCGCGCCAGCGCATGGCGGCGCACGGCCTCGATGCAGTGGGCCAGCTCGGTGGCGTCGGTCTTCAGGAACTTGCGCCGCGCGGGGGTCGCGAAGAAAAGCTCGCGCACCTCGACCGTGGTGCCGACGGCGCGGGCCACCGGCCGCAGTTCGCCGGTGCGGCCGTCGAGCGCGAAGGCGCCGTCAGCACCCGCAAAGCGCGAAAGAATGCTGAGCTCCGCGATGGCGTTGATGGCCGCGAGCGCCTCGCCGCGAAAGCCCATGGTGCCCACGGTCTCGAGGTCGTTCAGGCTCGCGATCTTGCTGGTGGCATGGCGGCGCAGTGCCACCGTGAGCTCTTCGCGCGGAATGCCCTGGCCGTCGTCCTCCACCGAGATCAGCCGCACGCCGCCCGAAGCCAGCCGCACCGTGACCTGGCGCGCGCCGGCGTCCAGCGCGTTGTCGAGCAGTTCGCGCACCACGGAGGCCGGGCGTTCGACCACTTCGCCCGCGGCGATCTGGCTGATCAGCTCGTCGGGAAGTTCTCGGATCGGACGGCGTTCGGGGGACGGAATGGAAGAGGGAAGGGCGCTCACGCGAGCATTCTAGAAGCCGGTTGCCGCCGCCGCGCGGCAGCGTGTCAGGCCGCCAGGTACATCGGGCTGCTGGCGCCAGAACAGGTCTGGATGTATCGACCTGTCATGTTGGATCTCCGAATTCGTCATGGGACGCCATGCGGCGCGCAGCAAGGATAATCCGCGACCATGGAAATCATCAGCTTTCTCGTCGACTTCATCCTGCACGTCGACAAACACCTCGAGGCCTTCGTCGTTGCTTATGGTCCCTGGGTCTATGCGCTGCTCTTCCTGATCGTGTTCGTGGAGACAGGCGCGGTGGTGATGCCTTTCCTGCCCGGCGACTCGCTGCTCTTCATTGTGGGCGCGCTGTGCGGCGTGGGGCTCATGAGCTTTCCGCTGGCCTGCGCAGTGCTCATTGCCGCAGCCATCCTGGGCGACCAGTGCAACTACAGCATCGGCCGCTACTTCGGGCCCAAGGTCTTCAAGTGGGAGGACTCGCGCTTCTTCAACCGCAAGGCCTTCGACCAGGCCCATGCGTTCTACGAGCGCTATGGCGGCATCACGATCATCCTTGCGCGCTTCATGCCCTTCATTCGCACCTTCGCGCCCTTCGTGGCCGGCGTGGCCGAAATGAGCCGCGCGAAGTTCACCATGTTCAATGTGGTGGGCGGGCTGGTCTGGGTGCTGGGCATCGCGACGGCGGGCTACTTCTTCGGCAACCTGCCGTTCGTTCGCGAGCATCTCGACAAGATCATCTGGGCGCTGATCTTCGTGCCGGGCCTGATCGCGATCTTCGGTGCCTGGCGCGCATCGCGCGCAGAGAAGGCGCGCGCGCAGCTGCCTTCGAAGGCTTGATCGGCACCGGACAAAAAAAGCGCGCCAGTGATGGCGCGCTCGAGCAGAGAGAGAGTCAGGATTGGTAAAAGGTCAGTAGTTCGGGCCGTTGCGCGGGTAATAGGTGTTCGGCGGATAGGCGCGCTGGCTCTCGTAGTAGTTGCGCTCGTCGACGCTGCGGCCCACCTGGTTGCCGATCACGCCGCCAATGGCCGCGCCGCCCAGGGTACTGCCGGTGTTGCCGCCGATGGCGTGGCCCACGGCCGCACCGCCGAGCGCGCCGATGCCGGTGCCCAGGTTCTGGTTGGGGCCGGACGCGCAACCGGCCAGCGCCATGACCGCGCCTGCCGCTGCAGCGGAAATCCAGATTCGTGCCTTCATCATCATGGTGTCCACCTTTCTAGAGTGATGGAGCCATGATGGACAAAAGGCGCCGGTCCCCCGTGTAGGAGCCTGCCGCGCCTGCCTGTGCGTTGCCACGGGCCGGCCCGCGTGGGACGGCACGGCGCGCGCGCGCGGGCTCAGAGCTGGCGGCTGCGCGCGAGCGGCGGGTTCTGCGCAAAGTAGCGCTGGATGCCGCGCATCAGCGCATCGGAAAGGTTTTCCTGGTAGCTGACGCTGCGCAGGTTGGCTTCTTCTTCGGGGTTGCTGATGAACGCCGTTTCGACCAGCACGCTCGGGATATCGGGTGCCTTGAGCACCGCGAAGCCGGCCTGCTCGACCGCGGGCTTGTGCAGCCGTGCGCCGATGCCGCGGATCTCGCCGAGCATGGCGCCGCCGAGCTTGAGGCTGTCGTTGATCTGCGCCGTGGTGCTCATGTCGAGCAGCGCGCGCTGCACCTGCACTTCGTGGTTGCCCACGTTCACGCCGCCGACCTTGTCGGCTTCGTTTTCCTTGTTGGCGAGCCAGCGCGCGGCGCTGCTCGAGGCGCCGCTCTGGCTCAGCGCAAAGACGCTCGCGCCGCGCGCGGCGGGCGTGGTGAACGCATCGGCATGGATGCTCACGAAGAGGTCGGCCTGCACGCGCCGCGCCTTCTGCACGCGCACGCCCAGCGGCACGAAAAAATCGGCGTCACGCGTGAGAAACGCGCGCATCGGGTTGCCGTTGACGCTGCTCGCGTTGATGCGGTCGCGCAGGCGGTGCGCGATCTGCAGCACGATGTCTTTCTCGCGCGTGCCGTTGGGGCCGATGGCGCCCGGGTCTTCGCCGCCATGGCCGGGATCGAGCGCCACGATGATGATGCGGTCGGTGCGGCTCGCGGTGGCGCTGCCGCGCGCGGACGCGAGGGGCGCGGGAGGCGCCACGGGTACGGCAGGCGCAATGGGCGGTGCGGGTGGCACGACGGGGCCGGGCCGCGTCGACTGCTGCGCCATCAGCTCGCCCAGCGGATCGGGTGCGGGCCCGGCCGCCGTGGCCGGCGGGCGGGCGGGAGATGGCGCGATGCTGCCGGGCGCGGGGATCGGCGCTGGCACGTTGGGCGACGGCCGCACGAGGATCGGCGGCCCGCCGTCGGGCGCGAGGCCCGAGGAGGGCGCGGCCGGCGGCGGCACCGACGGTGCGCTTGCCACGGCACCGTTGCTGCCGCCGGCGCTGCTGCCGCGCGGCGCTTCGCGCAGGCGCTCGGTGATCAGCGCTTCCATCGGGTCGATGGCTTTTTCGGGGTAGAGGTCGAGCACCAGCCGGTGCTTGTACGCGGCAATGGGCGCCAGCGAGAACACCTGCGGCACCACGGCCTGCTTGAGGTCGAACACGATCCGCACCACCTTGGGTGCGTTCTGGCCGACGCGCAGGCCGTTGATGTACGGGTCGCCCGGCTTGATCTTGCCGACCAGGTCGCGCAGCTCGGGGTTGAGATCGATGCCTTCGATGTCCACCGCCAGCCGCGGCGGACTGCCGACCACCAGCTGCTGCGAATGCAGCCGCGCATCGGATTCGATGGTCACGCGCGTGTAGTCGGCCGCGGGCCACACGCGCACTGCGAGGATGGTGGCGCCGCGCGCGATCTGGTGCACGCCGAGCATCAGCGCGATGCTGCCGCCCTGCAGCAGCACGCGCCGCTTGAGGCCGGTGGCCTTCATGCGCCGAGCYGCGCCAGCAGGGTGCTGCCGCGGGGAGTGTTCGCCAGGAGGGTCACGCTGCGTGTGTCGTCTGTCATTGCTTCTATTTTAATAGCGAGGTCGGCAATTGGTGTGCGGCCGGCAGCGTTCTCTGGCCACTCCGCGAGCTTGAGGCCCGGACCCGCGAAAATGTCACGGAAGCCGGCGTCGTCCCACTCGCGCGGATCGTTGAAGCGGTAGAAATCGAAATGGAAGATGGCCAGGCCGTCGGGCGCTTCGTGCGGCTCGACCACGGCATAGGTCGGGCTCTTGATGCGGCCCTCGATGCCGAGCGCGCGCAGCAGGTGGCGCACGAAGGTGGTCTTGCCGGCGCCGAGGTCGCCGTGCAGCGCAATGAAGGCATCGCGCAGCGCGGGCGAGGCCGCCAGCGCGCGCGCGAAGGCGTCGGTGTCTTCTTCGCTGCGCCAGTGCAGCGTGCGGCCGGCGTTCTTCGGCGTTTCTACAATCGGCAAGTGATCGTCAGCCATCCACTCGTTGCTCGTATTCAGGCATTGGCCCGGGAACTCGGATTCTCCCAAATCGGAATCGCGGGCGTCGATTTATCGAGCGCCGAGGAAGGTCTGATGCAATGGCTGGCCCATGGGTTCCATGGCGAGATGAAATACATGGCAACGCACGGCACGCGCCGCGCGCGGCCGGCCGAGCTGGTGCCGGGCACGGTGAGCGTCATCACGGCGCGCATGGACTACCTGCCGCGCGGCACGCCGCTCGACGATTGGCAGGCCGTGGAGTTCGATCGCCTCTCGCGGCTCGGCGAGGCCATCGTCTCGGTCTATGCGCGCGGCCGCGACTATCACAAGGTGATGCGTGCCCGGCTGGCCCGGCTGGCCGAGCGCATCGCCGAGGAAGTAGGTCCGTTCGGTCACCGCGCCTTCACCGATTCGGCCCCGGTGCTCGAAGCCGAGCTTGCGTCCCGCAGCGGCCAGGGCTGGCGCGGCAAGCACACGCTGGTGCTGGACCGCAGCGCGGGCTCGATGTTCTTCCTGGGCGAGATCTACGTCGACATGGCGCTGCCCGAAAGCGAGCCGGTCACCGCGCACTGCGGCAGCTGCAGCGCCTGCATCGACGTGTGCCCGACCAAGGCGATCGTCGCGCCATACCGGCTCGATGCGCGGCGCTGCATTTCGTACCTCACCATCGAGCACGGCGGGCCGATTCCGCTGGAGCTTCGGCCGCTGATGGGCAACCGCATCTACGGCTGCGACGACTGCCAGCTGATCTGCCCCTGGAACAAGTTCGCGAAGAAGAGCGCGCTGCCCGACTTCGATGCGCGCGAAGGGCTCACCGGCCAGTCGCTGGCCGCGCTCTTTGCCTGGAGCGAAGAGGAATTTCTGCGCTTCACCGAAGGCAGCCCGATCCGCCGCATCGGGCATGAACGCTGGCTGCGCAACATCGCCGTGGCCCTTGGCAACGCACTGCGCGCAGGCGAGAGCGGCGCCGCAGAGGCCCTGGCCACGCGGGGCTCGGACCCGAGCGAACTGGTGCGCGAGCACGTGGCGTGGGCGCTGGCGCAGCGCCCCGAAACGCCGAACGAGTCCTAGCGCGGCAGCGCCAGCGCAAACGGCAGGCTCAGCACGCCCAGCAGCGTGGACAGGGTCACGAGGCCCGCCACGTACGGTCCGTTGTAGCCCATGCGCGCCGCCAGCACATAGGCGCTGGAGGCGGTGGGCACGGCGGAAAACGCCATCAGCACCGAGGCCTGCGTCGCGTCCAGCCGCAGCGCGAGCGACAGGCCCCATGCCACCAGCGGCAGGAACAGGTGCCGTATGGACAGCACCGACACCGCGAGCACCTTGCCGCGCCCCAGCGTGGCGAACTGCATGCCCGCGCCCGCGGCCAGCAGGCCGAGCGCAAGCGATGCGGCGCCGATGCGCGTGAGCGTGGGCGTGGCCCAGTTCGGCACGGTGAAGCCCAGCACGTTGGCCAGCAACCCGGCCAGCGTGGCGACGATCAGCGGATTGCGCACCAGCTGCCGCGCGAAGCCGCTCTCGGCATGCCGTGCCATCGGCCAGACGGCCGCGATGTTGAACATCGGCACGCACACGCCGATCAGCACCGCAATCAGCAACAGGCCCTGCGCACCGGCCAGCCGCTCGGCGAGCGCCAGGCAGATGAAGGAGTTGAAGCGGAACCCGATCTGCGCGCTGGCCGCATGGTCGCGGCGGTCGATGTGCGAACCGAGGCCGGGCACATAGGGCAGTGCATAGGCCATCGCGATGCCGCACAAGCCGATGCCCACGCCTGCGGTGAGCAGGCTCGAGGTGGCGGCAAAGTCGAGCGGGCTGCGCACGATCGAGTGGAACAGCAGCACAGGAAATAGAAAGTAGTAGACCAGGCTTTCGACCTGGTCCCATACGCGTCGGTCGAGCGCCGTGTAGCGGCAAAGAAGCCAGCCGATGGCGATGAGCGAAAAATCCGGAAAGAGCAGCTGTGCGAAGTTCACCGCTTCGAGCATAAACCGCGGCGGACCATGGGTAATCCACAGCACCGGCGAGGTGCGAAGCCGCTAGCATCCGGGGCTTTGGTTTTTCGACATCAACCATTCAATCAAGGAGTTATAGATGCAACGTCGTCAATGGGGCGCCATGGTGGGAGCCGCCGCGCTGGTCGCGGCCGCGGGCCAGAGCTTCGCGCAGGGCTATCCGAACAAGCCGGTCGAGCTGAGCGTGCCCTTTGCACCGGGCGGCACGACCGACATCGTGGCGCGCGTGATTTCCGACCCGCTCGGCAAGGTGCTGGGCCAGCCGGTGGTGGTGATCAACCGCGCGGGCGGCGGCGGCATCGTGGGCGCAGCCGAAACGGCGCGCGCCACGCCTGACGGCTACAAGCTCGGCGTTGCCACGGTGTCGAGCACGGCGGCCAATCCGGCCATCAACCCCAAGGTGCCGTACGACCCGATCAACGACTTCACGCCGATCATCAACATTGCGGCCACGCCCAACATCATTGCGGTCAACCCGAGCTTCCCGGCCAAGAACTATGCGGAGTTCGTGGCCGAGCTCAAGAAGAACCCCGGAAAGTACTCGTACGCCTCGTCGGGCACCGGCGGCATCGGCCACCTGCTGATGGAGCTCTACAAGAGCCTCACCAACACCTTCGTCACGCACATTCCCTACCGCGGTGCGGGCCCGGCGCTCAACGACGTGGTGGCCGGCCAGGTGCCGATCATGTTCGACAACATCCCGTCGGCCATGCCCTTCATCCAGAGCGGCCGGCTGGTTCCGATCGTGGTGTCGGCGCCGCAGCGCCTGGCCGCGCTGCCCAACGTGCCCACCTTCAAGGAAGTGGGGCTCGAGCCGGTCAACCGCATGGCCTACTACGGCATCCTCGGCCCCAAGGGCCTGCCGAAGGAAGTGGTCGACAAGGTCAGCGCCGGCGTGAAGAAGGCGGTGGAAGATCCGGCCGTGAAGAAGCGCATCGAGGACCGCCACGGGCGGCTTTTCTTTTTTGATATCTTGCAGCGCATGACAGAGGCCGCCGCCACGCAAACCCCCGAGATCGACGACTTCATCGATGCCCTCTGGCTCGAGGACGGGCTGTCGAAGAACACGCTGGCCGCCTACCGCCGCGACCTCGCGCTGTTCGCGCAGTGGCTGGGCAGCCAGCGCAGCGGCCGCGCGCTCGACACGGCGCAGGAGTCCGACCTGCAGGCCTACATGGGCGCGCGCCTGTCGACCCGGGGCAAGGCCACCTCGGCCAACCGGCGGCTCACGGTGTTCAAGCGCTACTACCGCTGGGCGCTGCGCGAGCGCCGCATCGCAGCCGATCCGAGCATCCGGCTCGCGCCCGCGCGGCAGATGCCGCGGGCCATCAAGACGCTGTCGGAAAAGCAGGTGGACGATCTGCTGGCCGCACCCGACGTGGAAACCCCGCTCGGCCTGCGCGACCGCGCGATGCTCGAGCTGATGTATGCGAGCGGCCTGCGCGTGAGCGAACTGGTGGCGCTCAAGGTCATCGACATGAGCCTCAACGACGGCGTGCTGCGCGTACTCGGCAAGGGCAGCAAGGAGCGCCTCGTGCCCTTCGGCGGCGAGGCGCGGCGCTGGATCGAGCGCTACCTGGACGAGTCGCGCCCCGCCATCCTCGACGGGCAGCAGACGCCCGACCTGTTCGTGACCGCGCGCGGCGCAGGCATGACGCGCGTGATGTTCTGGATCATCGTGAAGAAGCAGGCCGCCGCGGCCGGCATCCATGTGCCGCTGTCGCCCCACACGCTGCGCCACGCCTTCGCCACGCACCTGCTGAACCACGGCGTGGACCTGCGCGCGGTGCAATTGCTGCTCGGCCATGCCGACATCTCCACGACCACCATCTACACCCACGTGGCGCGCGAGCGCCTCAAGCAGCTGCATGCGCAGCACCACCCGCGCGGCTGAAGGCGCGGTGTTCCTTCACTTCACCAACAGCAAAGAGACTTCGTTCATGCAGAAAAGAATCTGGGTCGCGGCGGCATTGCTCGCTGCCGGCGGCGCACAGGCCCAGGCCATTCCGAAGACCATCCGCCTCATCGTGGCGTACCCCGCGGGCGGCGTCAGCGACGTGGTCGCGCGTGCGCTCGGCGACAGGCTCGCCGCGCAGATGGGCACCACGGTGGTGGTCGACAACCGCGCCGGCGCCAGCGGTGCCATCGGCATGGATGCCGTGGCCAAGGCCGCCCCCGACGGTGCCACGCTGGGCTTCTCGGCCATCAGCCCGCTGGTGCTGAGCCCGCACCTCGGCAAGCTGCCCTTCGATCCGCTCAAGGACATCGCGCCGGTGGCGAGCGTGATGTATTCGCCGGTGCTGCTGATCGCCACGCCGGCCAGCAGGGCGCGCGACTTCCGCGCGCTGATCGCCGATGCCAAGGCGCAGCCCGGCGCGGTGCGCTGGGCCACCTCGGGGCCGGCATCGCTCGGCCACATCGTGCTCGAGCAGGTGAAGGCGGCCACGGGCGTCGATATCACGCACGTGCCCTACAAGGGCGGCGGCCAGCAGCTCAACGATGCGCTCGGCGGGCAGTTCGAGATTCTCTCGAGCAATGCGAGCCCCACGCTCACTTCGCACATCCGCTCGGGCAAGCTGCGTCCGCTGGCCGTGGGTGCGCCCGCGCGGCTCGAGAGCCTGCCGCAGGTGCCCACGCTGGGCGAGCTGGGCTTCAGTGCGGCGAACATCAATTCGGTGTTCGGCGTCTTCGCGCCCGCGGCCACGCCGCCCATATTGATCGAGAAGTACAACGCCGAGATCAACAAGGCCCTGGCCAGCCCCGAGCTGCGCGCCAAGCTCACGGCCACCGACAACGTGCCGACCGGCGRCACCCCCGCCGCCTTTGCCGCGGAGATCGCCTCGGAGTTCGAAGGCAAYGCGCGCATCGTGAAGGCAGCGAACATCAAGGCCGATTGACCCTGCGGCTTGTGCGCCCGATTTCCCTACCTTATAGTAGGTAGATGAGCAGCGCCACCGCCCCCTCGACCGCACTCGCCGCCGGCAGCACCCGGGAGCAGATCCTCGGGGTGGCGCGCCGCCTGATCGAAACGCGCTCCTACCTGGGCTTCAGCTTCCAGGATGTGGCCGATGCGGTCGGCGTCCGCAAGGCGAGCCTGTACCACCACTTTCCGACCAAGGAAGCGCTCGGCATTGCGGTGATCCGGCAGGCCACGCAGCTCTTCAAGGACTGGGACGCGGCGCGGGTGCGCACGCCGAAGGACGCGCTCGAATCCTATTTCCGCATGTACCGCGACACGCTCAAGGCAGGCTCGGGCATGTGCCCCGCAGGGGCGCTGACGCCCGGCTGGGATTGCATCGACGAGGAACTGCGCCAGGCCGTGCAGGAACTGCGCAACACCCAGGTGCTGTGGCTCACGGGCGTGCTGGGCGCACTGGCGCCGGCCCGGCAGAAGAAGGGCGCATCGCTTGCATCGCAGGCGGCCTATGTGTTCTCGGTGTGCCAGGGCGCGCTGCTCGCATCGCGCATGACGGGCCGCGTCGAAGACTTCGACGAAGCCATTGCGCAGCTCAGGAGTTCCTTGCCCGGCTGATCGCCGGGCGGCATCGCGGGCACGCAGCGCGTGCCTATTTTTTTGACCTCGTTGCCTACCGATTGGATGGTAGGTTTTTGATCAAGGAGTGTTCCTATGAAAGCCGTCATTTCCGCCTACGCCCGTTCGCCTTTCCACTTCGCGAAGAAGGGCGCGCTCGCCGAGGTGCGCCCCGACACGCTGGCCGCCGGCGTGGTTCGCGGCCTGCTGCAGCGCACCGACCTCGACCCCGCGCTGCTCGAGGACGTCATCCTGGGCTGCGCCTATCCCGAGGCCTCGCAGGGCAACAACATCGCGCGCATCGTCGGCCTGCTCGCGGGGCTGCCGCACGAGGTGGGCGGCATGACGGTCAACCGCTTCTGCGGCTCGTCGATGCAGGCGGTGCACATTGCCGCGGCGCAGATCGAGGCGGGCATGGGCGAGGCCTTCCTGTGCGTGGGCGTGGAGTCGATGACGATGGTGCCGCAGGGCGGCTTCAACTTCTCGCCGAGCCCCGAACTGCAAGAAAACACCGATGCCTACATCTCGATGGGCGAGACGGCCGAGAACGTTGCACAGCGCTGGAACGTGAGCCGCGCCGACCAGGAGGCCTTTGCCGTGGAGTCGCACCGCAAGGCCGCCGCTGCGCGCGCGCAAGGGCGGCTCGCGGGCGAGATCGTGCCGGTGCGCCTGGCCTCGGGCGAGGTGGTCGATGCCGATGGCTGCATCCGACCGGCCACCTCGGCCGAGGCGCTCGCGGGCCTCAAGCCGGCGTTCCGTCCTGATGGCGTGGTGACGGCCGGCACCTCGTCGCCGCTGACCGACGGCGCCGCCGCCGTGCTCGTGACCAGCGATGCCTTCGCCGCGAAGCACGGCCTGCAGGCGCTCGCGCGCATCCGCGCGTTCGCGACCGTGGGCGTCGACCCAGCCATCATGGGCATCGGCCCGATTCCGGCCACGCGCAAGGCGCTGGCGCGCGCCGGGCTCAAGGCCGCCGACCTCGACGTGATCGAACTCAACGAAGCCTTCTCGTCGCAGGCGCTGGCCTGCATCCGCGACCTCGGCCTCGATGCGGCGAGGATCAATCTCGACGGCGGCGGCCTTGCCATCGGCCATCCGCTGGGCGCGACCGGTGCGCGCATCACGGGCAAGGCGGCGTCGCTGCTCGCGCGCGAGAACGGCCGCTATGCGCTGGCCACGCAATGCATCGGCGGCGGGCAGGGCATTGCCACGATTCTCGAGCGCATCTGAATAGTTCGAGAATGCGCGCAGGCACTGAAAGGAACTCCCATGGCGGCACTCCCTGACGACACGGGCGCCAAGCGCGCGCTTTACCTCGAAGACCTGTCGGTCGGCGACCGCTTCCAGAGCGGCGAACATGCGCTGGATGTGGCGCAGATCAAGGCCTTTGCATCGCAGTTCGATCCGCAGCCCTTCCACACCGATGAAGAGGCAGCGAAGAGCACCTTCTTTGGCGGCCTCGCGGCCAGCGGCTGGCACACGGCGGCGCTCACGATGAAGCTGATGGTGGAGAGCGGCATTCCGCTGGCCGAAGGCATCATCGGCTCGGGCGGCGAGCTGCAGTGGCCCAAGCCGACGCGGCCCGGCGACGTGCTGCACGTGGTGAGCGAGGTGCTCGACATCACGCCCTCGCGCTCCAAGCCAGGCCGCGCGATGGTCACGATGCGCTGCCGCACGCTCAACCAGCGCGGCGAGGTGCTCCAGTACTTCACGCCCAAGCTGGTCGTGCACGCCCGGCCTGCGTAGGCCTGCCGTTCAGTCCTTGCCGCCGGCCGAGAACGCGCGCAGCTCTTCGGCGCTGAAGCCCGCGCGGCCACGGGCTTCGAGGTTGAAGGGCGGCTTCAGGCGCGGCGCTTCGTAGCGCGCCACGAGTTCGGGATAGGTCGCCTCCGGGTCGCGGCCGGCGCGTTCGCAGAGCCAGCGGTACCAGCGGTTGCCGATGGCCACGTGGCCCACTTCGTCGCGCAGGATGATGTCGAGGATCTCGACCGCGCGCAGCGCATCCGGCGTGTTCACGCGCTTGAGCTTGGCCTGGATGAGCGGCGTGGCGTCGAGCCCGCGCGCTTCGAGCGTGCGAGGCACCAGCGCCATGCGCGCGAGCACGTCGTCCCTGGTCTTCTCGCACATGCTCCAGAGTCCGTCGTGCCCGGGGAAGTCGCCGTAGCGCCAGCCCATGTCCTGCAGGTGCGCATGCAGCAGCGTGAAGTGCTGCGCCTCTTCGTCGGCCACGCGCAGCCAGTCGCGGTAGTAGGCCTCGGGCATGCCGTCGTAGCGCCAGACGGCGTCGAGCGCGAGGTTGATGGCGTTGAACTCGATGTGGCAGATCGAATGGATCAGCGCGGCGCGGCCCTCGGGCGTGAAGGGCGAGCGCTTCTGCACGGCGGTGGCGGCCACGCGCAGCGGCCGTTCGGGGCGGCCCGGCACGCCGACGTCATCGCCCACGACGCGCAGAGGGTCGGTTGCTATGGAATTGGTAGCGGCCAGCGCAGCGGTGGCGCGCGTTGCCGCAACTTTCTGTTCAGGGTCGGTGAGTCGCAGCGCGGCCAGCGCGCTCAATCGGGGGTGCATCCCTACAATTCTAGGTTTTGCCCCCGGAGACTCCACGATGGCCCTCTATGAACTCGACGGCGTTGCGCCGCAACTCGGCACCGGCGCCTGGGTCGCCGACAGCGCGGAGGTGATCGGCAACGTGCAGTTGGGCGACAACGCGAGCATCTGGTTCGGCGCGGTGCTGCGCGGCGACAACGAGAAGATGACCATCGGGCGCAACAGCAATGTGCAGGACATGTCGATGCTGCATTCCGACCCCGGCAGCCCGCTCACCATCGGCGAGAACGTCACCATCGGCCACCAGGTCATGCTGCATGGCTGCACCATCGGCGACAACTCGCTGATCGGCATCCAGGCGGTGGTCTTGAATAACGCGAAGATCGGCCGCAATTCGATTGTTGGCGCCGGCAGCGTCGTGACCGAGGGCAAGGAGTTTCCCGACAACTCCCTGATCTTCGGTTCGCCCGCCAAGGTGATGCGCACGATCAGCGACGAAGACGCCGCGCGCCTGCGGCACGGCTCCGACCACTACGTAGCAAACGCCATTCGCTATGCGAAGGGCTTGAAGAAAATCGCCTGACACCGCGCAGGCCCAACAGAAAGAAGAATCCGTTTTGAGCGAGCTGCACAAATTCCTGTTCGATGGCCTGCCGGTGCGCGGCATGATCGTGCGCCTGACAGATGCGTGGCAGGAAATCCTGGCGCGGCGCGCCTCCAACACCGCCACCGGCGCCTACCCGCCGCCGGTGGCCGAACTGCTCGGCGAGATGACGGCCGCGGCCACGCTGATGCAGGCCAACATCAAGTTCAACGGCGCGCTGATCCTGCAGATCTTCGGCGACGGTCCGGTCAAGGTGGCCGTGGCCGAGGCCAAGCCCGACCTGAGCCTGCGTGCCACCGCCAAGGTGATCGGCGACCTGCCGGCCGATGCGCGCCTGCCCGAGATGGTCAACGTCAACAACAAGGGCCGCTGCGCCATCACGCTCGACCCCAAGGACAAGCTGCCGGGCACGACGCCCTACCAGGGCGTGGTGCCGCTGTTCGACGAAGAGGGCGAGAAGCTCGGCCGGCTCAGCGACGTGCTGCAGCACTACATGCTGCAAAGCGAGCAGCTCGACACCACGCTGGTGCTCGCGGCCGACGACCAGGTGGCGGCGGGCCTTTTGATCCAGCGCCTGCCGGTGAAGGGCGAGGGCAACCTCGAGGGCACTTCCGGCAAGGACCACGACCAGGCCAACCCCGACCAGATCGGCCGCAACGAGGACTACAACCGCATCTCGATCCTCGCCTCCAGCCTCACGCGCGACGAGCTGCTCACGCTCGACATCGAGACCATTCTTCGCCGCCTGTTCTGGGAAGAGAAGCTGCTGCGCTTCGAGCCGCAGGCGGGCCTGCTGGGCCCGCACTTCGCGTGCACCTGCGGCCGCGACCGCGTGGCGCAGATGATCCGCGGGCTCGGCGTCGAGGAGGCCGAGGAGATCCTGGCCGAGCGCGGCGACATCGAGGTGGGCTGCGACTTCTGCGGCAAGCAGTACCGCTTCGATGCGGTCGACGCGGCGCAGATCTTCAGGCCGCCGACGGACCAGATCCCGGGCAGCCCGATCGTCCAGTAACGCTCTTCGCCCGGCGAGATTCGGCGCGCCGGTGAGCCGGCCGCGCGCTCCGCTCAGCGCGGCGCCTTGCCGTCGAAGTCACTGAACGCGATGTCGGGCGCGCTGGTGTTGTGGCGCGAAGGCAGGCTGCGCCCGAAGCGCACCTGCGTGGCCTTCAGCGTCTTCACGTCGGGCAGCGGCAGCACCTGCTCCGCGGCCTCGGGCGATTCCTGCCAGCGCAGCTCGCTCACGTCGGCGTTGTCGGGCGCCACGTACATCGAGCGCAGCACGGCAAAGGGCCGCGCGCTCGCCGTAGGCTTGGAGAGCGTCACGTCGAGCGCGGTGCGCTCGCGGCTGATCTCGGACACCTTGGCCACGGCGCTGCCGCCCCCGACGAAGCGCAGGTGGATGGCCAGCGGCTTCGGCACGAT
>NZ_JBFTPJ010000013.1:0-22984 GCF_056398445.1 Variovorax sp. 01T439_2 | reverse complement strand
CATCCGCTACTACGAGTCGATCGTCGCGCGCATGGGCCGCGACAACGCGGACCGCTTCCTGCGCCTGTACACCGCGCCCGGCGTCGATCACGTGGGCAGCGGTGCGCCGGCCAACGTCGACATGCTCGGCGCGCTGGCCGACTGGGTCGAGCGCGGCCGTGCGCCCAGCGGGCTGCAGCTGGTCGAGCAGGAAGTGCCGCCGCCGTTCAAGGCCGTGCGTGCGCGCCCGCTGTGCGAATGGCCGCTGTGGCCGCGCTACACCGGCGGCGATGTGTCGCAGGCCGCCAGTTTTCAGTGCAGCAGGTAGCGCGGCGGGGCTGAACGGCTTCTCAGACTGCGCAGCTGTCGGGCCCGCATGAGGTCGGGCCGGCGCCCGCCGCCGTGGCCGGCGAGGGCAGCACGAGCCCGGCGAGCTGCGCCTTCCATTCTTCGGTACGGCCGAGCCAGGGACCGATCTCGATCCGGCCCTCGCTGCCGTCGGCCTGCGCCAGCACGAAGGTCGGAAAGCCCTGGCCGCCCGCGCGCTGCAGCAGCTGGCGGCTTGCGGCGATGTGCCGGGAGGTCGCTTCGCCGCCAAGGCGCGAGAAGGCCGATGCGAAGGCGCCTGCATCGAAGCCGAGCTCCGTTGCCAGCGCCGTGAGCACGTCCGCATCGGCCACGCGCCGGCCTTCGACATAGTGCGCGCGCTGCAGCCGATGGATCATGTCGAGGCCGCCGCCTTCGCGCAGCGCCTCGGCCGCGAGCACCGCGGTGGTCGGCGGCTCGGAGTCCATCACCGCGCCGGTGTCGCGCAGCAGGCCGTCGAAGTAGGCTTCGCCGAAGGGCTGGCCCGTGAGCTCGGCAATGCGGCGGTCGTGCGGCATCACGTAGTCGCGCCATTGCGGCGTGATCGCACGCCGATTGGCGCCGGTCATCATGCCGCCGCCGTGGAACGCGACCTTGAGGCCCGGCACGCCGCGCGCCGCCTCGACCAGCGGCGCAGCCGCATAGCACCAGCCGCACATCGGATCGAAGATGTAGTGCAGCGTGGCGCCTGCTGCCGATGGGTTGTCGTTCACTGCGGCCACTTCATTTCTCCCTTGATGACCTTGGCGCCCAGTTCGAGCGACGAGGCGCCTTCGAGCTTCGGGTAGCGCTTCTTCATCGCGGCAATGAGCGCGGCCGAGTCCGCGGCCTTCTTCGCCTCGGTCTCGAAGGCCTGCAGGTAGCTGCGCGTGAACTTCACCGAGGCGAGCGCGTAGGGCGCACTGCCGTCCGCATTCGGAAGGTAGTGGCCGGGCACCACGGTCTTCGGGCGCAGCGCCTCGATGCGGCCGAGGGTCTTGATCCAGTCGCGGCGCGAGGCGGGCGTCTGCGTGTCGGCCACCCACACATGGATGTTGGCCGAGACCGGAATGCCGCCGACCACCGCCTTGAGCGAGGGGATCCATGCAAAGGTGCGTTCGGGCGTGGGGCCGTCGAGGCCGACGACATGGATCTTGCGGCCTTCGAGCGTGATGCTGTCGCCGGCCAGCGGCTCGGGCACGACCAGCGCCTTGGGCGCGTTGTCCTTCAGGATCGGGCCCCAGTGCGCGAGCTTGCCGTCCTTGGAGGCCTGGATGGCTGCCACGGTCTGCGGCGTGGCGACGATCCTTGCGTCGGGGAACGCGGCCTGGATCACGTCGAGGCCGAAGTAGTAGTCGGGGTCGCTGTGGCTGATGTAGACCGTGGTCAGCTTCTTGCCGCTGGCCTTGATCTTCTGCACCAGCGCCTCGGCGTCGTTACGCTGGAACTGCGCGTCGATCAGCACGGCATCGGCCTGGCCCATGACCAGTTCGGAAGACACCGGGAACATCGACTTGGCGCCGGGGTTGTACACCTCCAGCTTGAGCGGCTCGGCGGCATGGGCCGCCAGGGCAGCGAACGACAGGGCGGCGCCGAGCGCGGCGGCGGAGAGAAGGGTTCTGCGGAACATTCGGGTCTTTCGGTGGAGTGGCGTTGGCGGGATGGCAGCGCGGACAGCCCGAATGTTAGGTTTCGTGAATGGAAACAAAAACCCTGTATTTGCCAATGAATAGTTTCGCATTTCGAACGAATCACCCAGCGACCTCGCGCTCGGTCGCGCACCGTTCGAGATGCGCCACCAGCAGTTGCGCCGACGGCGAGAGCGCCGCTTCGTCGCGAAAGCAGATCGCGAATCGGCGGCGCGCCCAGGCATCGGCGAGCGGCATCAGCCGCAGCCCGTAGGTGTCGGTGAAGGGCCGCGCCACCTCGGCCGGCACCACGCTGATCGCGAGCCCGGCCCGCACCACGCGCAGGGCGGCATCGAAGTTGGACACCAGCACGCGGTACACCAGCGGCTTGCCCGCCACCGCCGCTTCGCGCGCGAGCATCAGCTGCACGGCGCTCAGCGCGGGCATGCCGACGAATTCATGGCCGAGCACGTCCTCGAAGCGCACCTGGCCGTGGCGCGCCGCCGGATGCGAGGGGTGCGCGACGATCGCGAGGTGGTCGGTGCGGTAGTCGCGCCGCTGCAGGCCCTCGAGGTCGGCCGCGTCYCAGCACAGGCCGATCGAGGCGCTGCCCTCGCGGATGCCGCGCACGATCTCGGGGCTGACGCGCTCTTCCATGTCGACGCGGATGTTGCGGTGCGCGGGGTTCTGCAGGAAGTTCGCCACGTCCTCGGCCAGCGATTCGGCCAGCGCCGAGGCCGAGGCCAGGATGCGCACATGCCCGCGCGCGCCGCCTGCATAGGCGGCCATGTCGCGCTCGATGCGGTGGGCGCTGCCGAGCATCGCGCGCGCATGCTCGAGCAGCGTTTCGCCGGCGGGCGTGGGCACCACGCCGCGGCGCTTGCGCAGCAGCAGCGGCGTGCCGACGGCGTCCTCGAGCTGGGCCAGGCGCTTGCTGATGGCCGAGCCGACGATGCTGGCCTGCTCGCCCGCACGCGCGATGCTGCGGGTCTCGCAGACGGCGACGAAGAGGCGGAGCGTGGTGAGGTCGAGGTCTCTCATGATGTTCCGTTCTGGAATCGAATGGCTTCCAAAATATACCTTCTGGATTAAATCGGAACTTCTAAGATCGACGCCGACCCTCACGACGGAGACCAGTTTTGATTCATGCCTTCCTGCCGCCCAGCGCGGACGTTCGCGAAGTGGGGCTGCGCGACGGCCTGCAGAGCATCGCCAGAACCCTGCCCACCGCCCAGAAGCTCGAATGGATCCGCGCTGCACACGCCGCCGGCCAGCGCGAGATCGAAGTCGGCTCCTTCGTGCCCGCGCGCCTGCTGCCGCAACTGGCCGACACGGCCGAGCTGCTGGCCTTTGCAAAGACGCTGCCCGGGCTCGTCGCCTCGGTGCTGGTGCCCAACCTGCGCGGCGCCGAACTGGCCATTGCCGGCGAGGCCGATCTCATGATGGTGCCGCTGTCCGCCAGCCACGCCCACAGCCTTGCCAACCTGCGCAAGACGCCCGACGAAGTGGTGGCCGAGGTCGCGCGCATCCGCGCCGCGCGCGACGCCGCGGGCTCCAGGACCTTGATCGAGGGCGGCGTGGGCACTGCGTTCGGCTGCACGATCCAGGGCCATGTGGACTCCGGCGAGGTGCTGCGGCTGATGCAGGCGCTGCTCGATGCGGGCGCCGACCGCGTGAGCTTGGCGGACACCGTCGGCTATGCCGATCCCGCGATGGTCCGCAGCCTGTTCGAGCGCGCGCAGCGCATCGCGGGCGAGCGCCTGTGGTGCGGCCATTTCCACGACACGCGCGGCCTGGGGCTCGCCAACGTCTAYGCCGCACTGGAAGTCGGCATCGCGCGTTTCGACGCCTGCCTGGCCGGCATCGGCGGCTGCCCGCATGCGCCCGGTGCCAGCGGCAACGTCGACACCGAAGACCTCGTCTTCATGCTCGAAAGCATGGGCGTTGCAACCGGCGTCGACCTGCCGAAGCTGCTCGGCCTGCGCCAGCGCGTGGCCGGCTGGCTCGAAGGCGAGACGCTGCAGGGCACGGTGTGGCGCGCGGGTTTCCCGAAGACCTTCGCAGCAACCGCGGGAGCCACCGCATGAGCGCGGCCGACGAAGAAAAGCGCCTGCCGCTCACGGGCATCCGCGTGGTCGAGTTCACGCACATGGTCATGGGCCCGACCTGCGGCATGGTGCTGGCCGACCTCGGCGCCGAGGTCATCAAGGTCGAGCCGATCGAGGGCGACCGCACGCGGCACCTGCTGGGCGCGGGCGCCGGTTTCTTCCCGATGTTCAACCGCAACAAGAAGAGCATCGCGCTCGACCTGCGCCACCCGCAGGGCCTGGAAGCGGCGCTGCGCCTGTGCGCCACCGCCGACGTGGTGGCGCAGAACTTCAGGCCCGRCACCATGGACAAGTACGGCCTCGGCTACACCGCGCTCGGCAAGCTCAACCCGCGCCTGGTGTACGTCAACCACACGGGCTTCCTGCCCGGCCCCTACGAGCACCGCACGGCCCTCGACGAAGTGGTGCAGATGATGGGCGGCCTGGCCTACATGACGGGCCGCCCCGGCGACCCGCTGCGCGCGGGCAGCAGCGTGAACGACATCATGGGCGGCATGTTCGGCGCGATCGGCGCCATGGCGGCGCTGATGCAGCGCGCGCAGACCGGCAAGGGGCAGGAGGTGCAGTCGGCGCTGTTCGAGAACAACGTGTTCCTGGTCGGCCAGCACATGCTGCAGTACGCGATCACCGGGCAGGCCGCGGCGCCGATGCCCCAGCGCATCTCGGCCTGGGCGCTGTACGACGTGTTCACCGTGAAGGACGGCGAGCAGATCTTCCTGGCCGCGGTGAGCGACGCGCAATGGACCGTGTTCTGCGACGCGCTGGGCTTCGACGACCTGAAGGCCGACCCGGCGCTGCGCACCAACAACGACAGGGTCCGCCTGCGGCCCACGCTGCTCGCGGACCTGCGCCAGCGCCTGGCCGACCGCCCGGCCGCCGAACTGTCGGCGATCTTCGAGGCGCGCGGCCTGCCGTTCGCGCCCATCGTGCGGCCCGAGGACCTCTACGAGGATCCGCACCTGAAGGCGACCGGCGGCCTCGCCGACATCCGCCTGCCCGACGGCGAGCGCGCCGGCCAGACCGCGCAGACCACGCTGTTCCCGATCACGCTCGGCGGCGAGCGCCTGGGCGTGCGCCTGGACCCGCCGACGCTCGGCGAGCACACGCGCGAGCTGCTCGCCGAGCTCGGCTACGGCGATGCGCAGGTGGCCGCGATGCAGGCCGAATCGGCCGTCGCCTGAACGCCTTTTCCAAAAAACATAAAGAGAGACAAAGACCATGCACACGATCCTTCCTCCGATGACCCGCCGCGCCGTCCTGGGCTTCGGCACCTGCGCTGCTGCGCTGGTGGCGTGCCCCGCGATCGCACAGGGCTCCGACAAGCCCGTCCGCTTCATCCTGCCGATCAGCGCCGGCTCGGGCGTGGACGCCATCGCGCGCGCGGCTTCGGTTGCACTCGGCAAGGCCTTCGGCCAGCCGGTGGTGATCGAGAACCTGCCCGGCGCGGGCGGCATCACCGGCACCTCGGCCGTCGTCAAGGCCGCGCCCGACGGGCTCACGCTCGGCATGGTGTCGAACAACCACGTCATCAATCCCGCCGTGTACAAGAAGATGCCCTTCGACGCGCTCGGCGACGTCACGCCGATCAGCGTGGTGGGCGCGACGCCGCTGGTGCTGGTGGTCAATTCCAAGCTGCCCGCGAAGAACGTGAAAGAACTGGTGGCGCTGCTGCGCGCCCGGCCCGAGAGCTACAACTACGCCTCGTCGGGCAACGGCACCATCATCCACCTGGCCGGCGAGATGTTCATGGAAGAGGCCGGCGTGAAGGCGCGCCACATTCCCTACAAGGGCACCGGCCCGATGGTCACCGACATGATCGCGGGCCAGGTCGAGATGGGCGTGGTGGCGCTGCCCGCGGTGCAGCCGCACCTCAAGAGCCGGCGCGCTATGCGGCGCTGGTGAAGAAGGCGAACGTGGTGCTGGAGTGAAGCACCGATTCAGGCAGCGCTCGTGAATTTGAGCCCGAGGATGCCCGCGACGATCAGGCCCACGCAGACGAGGCGCGCGGCGTTGGCGGGCTCATGGAACAGCACGATGCCCAGGATCACCGTGCCCACGGCACCGATGCCGGTCCACACCGCGTAGGCCGTGCCCACGGGCAGCGAGCGCATCRCCCAGCCCAGCAGCACCACGCTGAGCACCATCGAGATCGCAGTGCCGACGGAAGGCCAGAACCTCGTGAATCCTTCGGTGTACTTGAGCCCGATGGCCCAGCCCATTTCGAGCAGCCCCGCCACCAGCAAAACGATCCACGCCATGCACGCTCCTTGAAAAGTTTCAGTTCTCCGGCCGCACGGCACGGTAGAGGGCGCGCACGAAATCCGACTGCGTGATCATGCCGGTGAGCCGCTTTTCATGGTCGATGATGGGGATATGGTGGTGGCCGCCCTCGGAGAACAGCGGCACCAGGTCGACCACCGGGCGGTCCGCGCTGGCCACGCGCACCTGGCGCGTCATGATCTGGCCCACCACCTCCGGCTTGTTCGACACCACGGTGCGCGTGGCGCGGATCAGGTCGCGCAGGCGGCCGGCAATGCCTTCGTGGTGCTCCAGGTCGAGCTGGCGGAAGAAGTCGGCCTGCGTCACGATGCCGACCACGCGGCGCGTGCGGTCGGTGACCGGCAGCGCCTTGATGCGGCGCTGGTTCATCAGCATCCAGGCCTCCTGCAGCGGCGTGCCGAACTCCACCGACACCGGGTCGCGCGACATGATGTCGCCGCAGTGCAGGGTGCCGAGCCGGCGCTTGTACGACTCGAGCTCGGTCTGCTGGATCAGCGATTCGAGGTCGTCGCGGCTGATGTCCAGCACCTGGTTGTAGCGCGCCAGCACCGCATCGATGTCGGCCTGGCTGAAGCGCGCATCGGTGCGCGGCGGCTGCGCGACCTGCACATGCGGATAGCGCCTGCCCGTGAGCGAGTTGTAGGCCACGCCCGCCAGCACCAGCAGCAGCGAATTGGTGAAGAACGGAAAGAGGGCGGACGAGAAGTGCGTGGTGTGCGTGAGCACCGCGAGCAGCGCCGCCGCGCCGCCCGGCGGATGCAGGCAGCGTGCGAAGAACATCACGCCGATGGCGGCGGCCACCGCCACCGCGGCGCTCAGCGCCGGGTCGGGGATCCAGCTCACGCTGGCGATGCCGACCATCGCCGACAGCGTGTTGCCGCCGATCACCGACCAGGGCTGCGCCAGCGGACTCGCGGGCACCGCGAACACCAGCACGGCGCTGGCCCCCAGCGGCGCGATCAGCCAGACGCTGCTGCCCAGCGGCTCGGCCAGCCAGCGGCACAGCACGGCCGTGACGAGCAGGCCGATGGCGGCCCCGCAGACCGCGCGCAGCCTCTCGCGCATGTCGACGGTGGTGCGGCCCGGCAACCAGGCGCGCGCGTAGGTCAGGAACGGGGAGGTCCGCATGCGGGTATCGCTCTTTCAGGTTTCGTTGGCGAGGCTTCGTCCGATCTCGGGCCAGCGGCCGTGCAGCCAGACCCAGGCGACCAGGCCGATGCCCAGCATCAGCATGGAGGTGACGGCAAGCGCCAGTGTGGAATGCATCACCAGCGGCGCGATCGCGCCGGCCACCAGGCCGTTGGCGGTCGAGCCGATCACGGCCTGCAGCGACGAGGCCATGCCGCGGCGCTCGGGGTGCAGGTCGAGCACCAGCAGCGTGACCACCGGCACCATCAGCGCCCAGCCGAAGGCGAACACCGCCAGCGGCCACAGCGCCCATGCCACGTGCGCATCGAAGAAAAAATTGGCCGCCACGTTGACCACCGAGGTGACCAGCATGATCAGGAAGCCGTCGCGGATCTGCCGCTTGGGCGTCACCTTGCCCGCCATGCGGCCGCTGGCGCGCGCGCCCAGCATGATGCCGCCGATGGTCAGCAGGAAGAACCAGAAGAACTGCTGCGGCTGCAGCGAGAGGTGGTCGCCCAGGAAGGCGGGCGCGGCCAGCACGTAGAGGAACATGCCGTTGAACGGCACGCCGCTCGCGAGCGCGAGCAGCAGGAAGCGCGGATCGGAACACAGGTCCCAGTAGCCGCGCAGCAGGTGCCGCACGTGGAAGGACTGGCGCTGGCTCTGGTGCAGCGTCTCGGGCAGCAGCTTGTAGTTGGCCGCGAACAGAACCACGCCGACCGCCACCAGGAACCAGAACACCGCGTGCCAGCCCGCATGCACGAACAGGAAGCCGCCGATGATCGGCGCAATGGCCGGCGCCACCCCGAAGTAGATCGTCACCTGGCTCATCACGCGCTGCGCCTCGGCCGGCGGGAACATGTCGCGGATCACGGCGCGCGACACCACGATGCCCGCGCCGGTCGACAGGCCCTGCAGCCCGCGGAACAGCACCAGCTGCGCGATGTTCTGCGACAGCGCGCAGCCCAGCGAGGCGAGCGTGAACACCGCGAGCCCCCACAGCACCACCGGCCGCCGGCCAAAGCTGTCCGACAGCGCGCCATGGAACAGGTTCATGAAGGCAAAGCCGAACAGGTAGGCCGAARGTGTCTGCTGCATCTCGGCCGGCGTGGCGCCGATGGAGCGCGCAATGCCAGAGAAGGCCGGGATGTAGGTGTCGATGGAGAAGGGGCCCAGCATGCCCAGCACCGCGAGCAGCACGGCCAGTGCCCAGCGCGGGGCCTGCCAGAGTTTGTCTGCATCGGGATTCATGGCAATTGCTCCATTCTTCTTGTTTGCGTTGCACAAAAGAGAGCGCCCGCCGCCCGTATGACGGGGCGCTGCGGGCGCTTGTGGCTTCAGGGAACCCGGATTACAGAGTATCGATGAAGCTGCGCAGTTTGTCCGAACGCGAGGGATGCTTGAGCTTGCGCAGGGCCTTCGCCTCGATCTGGCGGATGCGCTCGCGCGTCACGTCGAACTGCTTGCCGACTTCTTCCAGCGTGTGGTCCGTCGACATCTCGATGCCGAAGCGCATGCGCAGCACCTTGGCTTCGCGCGGCGTGAGGCTGTCGAGGATGTCCTTGACCACGTCGCGCAGGCCCGCCTGCATCGCGGCCTCGATCGGGGCCGTGTTGCTGCTGTCCTCGATGAAGTCGCCCAGGTGCGAATCGTCGTCGTCGCCGATGGGGGTTTCCATCGAGATCGGCTCCTTCGCGATCTTCATGATCTTGCGGATCTTGTCTTCCGGGATCTCCATCTTGGCAGCCAGGATGCCGGCGTCGGGCTCGAAGCCGAACTCCTGCAGATGCTGGCGCGAGATGCGGTTCATCTTGTTGATCGTCTCGATCATGTGCACCGGGATGCGGATGGTGCGCGCCTGGTCCGCGATCGAGCGCGTGATGGCCTGGCGGATCCACCACGTGGCGTAGGTCGAGAACTTGTARCCGCGGCGRTATTCGAAYTTGTCGACCGCCTTCATCAGGCCGATGTTGCCTTCCTGGATCAGGTCCAGGAACTGCAGGCCGCGGTTGGTGTACTTCTTGGCGATGGAGATCACGAGGCGCAGGTTGGCCTCGATCATTTCCTTCTTGGCATCGCGCGAGGACGATTCGCCCTCGTTCATGCGCTTGTTGATTTCCTTGAGCTGGGTGAGCGGCACCACCACGCGCGACTGGATGTCGGCGAGCTTCTGCTGCAGTTCCTGCACCGGCGGAATGTTGCGCGCGAGCACGGCGCTCCAGGGCTTGCCGGCCGCGGCCTGCTTCTCGACCCACTTCTGGTTCAGCAGGTTCGAGGGCACGCGGTTGCCGTTCTTGTCGTAGCCCGAGAAATCGCGGATGAACTCGTCCTGCGGGAAGCCGCACTTGTCCACGATGATGCGGCGCAGCTCGCGCTCCTTCTTGCGCACGTCGTCCACCTGCGTGCGAACCAGGTCGCACAGCTTCTCGATGGTCTTGGCCGTGAAGCGGATGGTCATGAGCTCGTCCGACAGGGCCTGCTGGGCCTTCTCGTACGCGGGCGTGCCGTAGCCTTCCTTGTCGTAGATCTTGTGGACCTTCTCGAACATCGAGGCAATGCGGTCGAAGCGCTCGAGCGCATCGCGCTTGAGTTCCTCGAGCTTCTTGGTGAGGGCCTTGGAGCCGCCCTTGCCGTCGTCGTCGTCTTCCTCGTCGAACTCGTCGAAGTCTTCCTCGGCCACGTAGTCGTCGGCTTCGTTGGGGTTCGAGAAGCCGTCCACCACGGTGGAGATGACGACCTTGCCTTCACGGATGTCGGCGGCCAGGCGCAGGATCTCGGCGATGGTGGCGGGGGAGGCCGAGATGGCTTCCATCATGGCCATCAGGCCGCCTTCGATGCGCTTGGCGATTTCGATTTCGCCTTCGCGCGTGAGCAGCTCGACCGTGCCCATTTCGCGCATGTACATGCGCACCGGGTCGGTCGTGCGGCCGAATTCGCTGTCCACCGTGGACAGGGCCGCTTCGGCTTCTTCCTCGGCTTCTTCCACCGTGGTGGCGGTGGGCGCGGTGTTGTTCAGCAGCAGGGTCTCGGCGTCGGGCGTTTGCTCGTACACCGCCACGCCCATGTCGTTGAGCATGGTGACCACGACTTCCATGGTCTCGGCGTCGACCAGCTTGTCGGGCAGGTGGTCGGAGATTTCGCCGTGCGTGAGGTAGCCGCGGGTCTTGCCGAGCGTGATCAGCGTCTTCAGGCGCGAGCGGCGCTTGGCCAGGTCTTCCTCGGAGAGCACGGTCTCGTCCAGGCCGAACTCCTTCATCAAGGCGCGTTCCTTCGCCTTGCTGATCTTCATGCGCAGCGGCTTGACCTTTTCCTCGGTGGTCGTGGCGGTTGCGGGCTCGTCGCCGGCCAGGTCTTCCTCGATGTCCGACAGGTCGACGTCGCTTTCGGGCGCTTCGTTGCCGGCCTTGGGCTTGCGGCCGCGCTTGGCGCCGGTGGCGGGCGCGGCAGCGCCGGCGGCCTTGGGCGGGCGGCCTACTTTCTTGGCGGCGGGGGCGGCAACTGCCTTGGCGGCAGCTTTTTTCGGATCGTCGATGGAGGTCGATTTCGTGGGCACGGTTTTCACTTTCGTTGCGGCTGCCGATTTGGAAGCGGCGGCACCCGACTTAGTTGCCGGCATAACGCCAGCTTTCAACGGTTTTTCTGCGACAGACTTCGCGGCGGCGCTTTTGGCGAGTGAAGGAGCAGGCTTCTTTGAACTGGGCATACGACCTCGTTACAGCAAGATGGACCAAGCGGAATCACAGGCGCACCGCCACACGGCAGCGCCACCACGGTCCGGGCACAGGCACGGACGGAACAATTGGGAAAGAGGAAGAAATTCCTCGTCAGGCAAGATGTCGGGCGAACATTTGGTGTGCAGTCCTTGCGGTTATTGACCCTTTCCGACGGATTCTTTCCGTGGGAGTGCGTTGCGCTAGGGGTCGGCCCGGAGGTGCTGCTGTCGCTCTTGCCTAATTTCGCCAGTTGCGAAGCCTTACATTATAGCCTATTGCGCAAATTTCAAGCAGTTTCTGCACCGCGCGGGTTCAATCGGTTGCGCAATTCGAGCCGCCTGGCCTCCAGCGCCTTGTAGCGTTCGAGCGCCTTCGGGTCCTTTCCGACCGCGGCAATGGCCTCGCTCTGCTGGGCCTTGAGCCGGTCGTCGAGCATGAAGTCGAGCACGCTCGCGAGCTCCTTGGCGGCATCGGCCAGGTGCTGCTCTTCCTCGCCCTCGGGGACCGGGGCGCTCTCGGAAACGCTCATGAGGCGCTCGGCCAGCGCCTCGAAATCGAGCCCGCGCATGCCTTCGCGGAGCGCCGCCCACGGCTGCACGCCGTGCTCGTGCAGCTGGCTGTCGAGCCAGGTGAAAAGCGCCCCGTGCGGGCCCGGCAGGTCGCACAGCATCACGTGGAGCTCGTGCGACAGCGCGTCCCACTGCGCCATGTTCGACAGCAGCAGCCGCGCCGCCACGTCCGGCCGGCTCGGCGGCTTGCCCCGGCCGCGCAGCGGCTCGATCGGCGCCTCGAATTTGCCGCCCCAGCGCTTGCCCTTGGTGAATTTGCGCGGCTTGCTATCGCTTTCATAGCGCGGCGGCTCGTATTCGGCCGGCGGGGGCATGTCGGGGTAGTCGCTCTCGTGGCCCGCGTCGCCCTGGCGCTGGGCTGGCGCCGCAGCCGGCCTGCGCGGGCCCGGCGTGGAGGCCCAGAGCTCGGAGAGCGCCGCCGCGTCGAGCTGCACCAGCGCGGCGATCTCGCTCAGCAGCTGGCGCTTGAGCGCCCCGTCGGGCATGGCGCTCCAGAGCGGGCGCACATTGCTCGTCATGTGGGCGCGGCCCTCCGCGGTGGTCAGGTCGCAGCCTTCGCGCGCGGCCTCGAGCATGAAGCGCGACAGCGGCGTGGCTTCCTGGATGAAGCGCGCAAACGCATCGGCGCCGAATTCGCGGATGAAGCTGTCGGGGTCGTGCTCGGCCGGCAGGAACAGGAACTTGATGCTGCGCACGTCGGTGGCATAGGGCAGGGCGCCGTCGAGCGCCTTGCGCGCGGCGCGGCGGCCGGCGGCGTCGCCGTCGAAGCTGAACACCACCGATTCGGTGAACCGGAAGAGTTTTTGCACGTGCTCCGTGGTGCAGGCCGTGCCGAGCGTGGCCACGGCATTGGGAAAGCCGAGCTGGGCCAGCGCGACCACGTCCATGTAGCCCTCGGTCACCAGGGCGAAGCCGCGCTCGCGGAAGGCGGCGCGGGCCTCGTACAGTCCGTAGAGCTCGCGCCCCTTGCTGAACACGGGCGTCTCGGGCGAATTGAGGTACTTGGGCTTTTCGTCGCCGAGCACCCGGCCGCCGAAACCGATGCATTCGCCCTTCACGTTGCGGATCGGGAACATCACGCGGTCGCGGAAGCGGTCGTAGCGCTTGGCGTCTTCGGCGCCGTCTTCGGCGTTGACGATCACCAGGCCGCTTTCGGCCAGCAGCGGGTCGTCGTAGTCGGGAAACACGCTGGCAAGCGTGCGCCAGCCGGCGGGCGCATAGCCGATGCCGAACTGCCGGGCCACTTCGCCCGAGACGCCGCGGCCCTTCAAATATTCGATGGCGCCCGGTGCCTGCCGCAGGGCCTTGCGGTAGGCCTCGCCGGCTTTTTCGAGCACGTCGGTCAGCGTGGCCTGCTTCTGGCGCTGGCTGGCGGCGCGGGCGCGTTCCGCCGGAGAGGCGTCGTCCTCGGGCACCTGCAGGCCGTATTGGCCGGCAAGGTCGTGCACCGCCTCGACGAAGCCCATGCCCGCGTGTTCCATGAGAAAGCCGATGGCGTTGCCGTGGACCCCGCAGCCGAAGCAGTGATAGAACTGCTTGGTGGGGCTGACCGAGAAGGAGGGCGACTTCTCGCCGTGGAACGGGCACAGGCCCATGAAGTTGGCGCCGGCCTTCTTGAGCTGCACGTAGCGCCCGACGATTTCCACCACGTCGGCGCGCGCGATGAGTTCCTGGATGAATGAAGCGGGGATGGTCATGTAGGCGAAGAGCGGCAAATCATACGCAAGCCTTCGAACGCCCGCGCGCGAAGGCCATACTGCCCGCAGCTGGAACCCACGGATGAAGACGCCCCACCCATTGCACCACGTCGCGCCGCTGCTGCGCCATCCCCTGCGCTTCGTCTGGGATGCGCTCAAGGCTTTCCGCGCCAACCAGGGCTTGCTGCTCGCGGGCGCCGTGGCCTACTACGCGCTGCTTTCCATCGTGCCGCTCCTGATCGTGAGCGTGATCGCGATGTCCCACCTGATCGAGCAGGCCGAGCTGCTGCGCACCATCGGCCGGTACCTCGAATGGCTGCTGCCGGGGCAGTCGAAGGCGATCGTGGCGGAGCTGTCGAACTTCCTCCAGCACCGCGACGTGATGGGGCCGGTGCTGTTCGTGACCATGATCTTCTTCAGCTCGCTGGCCTTCAGCGTGCTGGAGAGCGCCATGGCGGTGATCTTCCATCACCGCAAGGCGGACCACCGGCGCCATTTCCTGGTGTCGGCGGTCATGCCCTATCTCTACATCCTGTTCCTGTGCGTGGGGCTGCTGCTGGTCACGCTGGTGTCGGGCGCGCTGCAGCTGGTGGGCCAGGAGAGCGTCGACCTGTTCGGGCGCAACTGGTCGCTGTCGGGCGTCTCGGGCCTGCTGCTCTACCTCTTGGGGCTGGGCGGCGAGATCTTCATGCTGACCTCGCTCTACCTCGTGATGCCGGCCGGCCGCATGTCGCTGCGCCATGCGCTGCTGGGAGGCGTGACCGCCGCGCTGCTGTGGGAGGCCACGCGGCGCGTGCTGATCTGGTACTTTTCGACGCTGTCGCAGGTCAATGTGGTCTACGGCTCGCTCACCACGGCCATCGTGGTGCTGCTGAGCCTGGAGATCGCCGCCACGCTCGTGCTGCTGGGCGCCCAGGTGATCGCCCAGTACGAGCGGCTGGACCGCACCGGCAGCACGGCGGTGCCGCCGCTCACCGGGGCGGAAGCCGAATCGCTCCGTCGAGACGAATCACCTCGCCGTTGAGCATGTCGTTCTCGATGATGTGCTTGGCGAGCTTGGCGTAGTCCTCCGGCGTGCCCAGGCGGGATGGGAAGGGCACGCTGGCGGCCAGCGCGTCCTGCACCTCCTGCGGCATGCCGAAGAGCATGGGCGTGCCGAAGATGCCGGGCGCGATGGTCATGTTGCGGATGCCGTTGCGTGCCAGGTCGCGCGCGATCGGCAGGGTCATGCCGACCACGCCGCCCTTGGAGGCGCTGTAGGCGGCCTGGCCGATCTGGCCGTCGTAGGCCGCCACGGATGCGGTGGAAATCAGCACGCCGCGCTCGCCCGTGGCTTCGGGCTCGTTCCGGCTCATGGCGTCGGCCGCGAGGCGGATCATGTTGAAGCTGCCGATCAGGTTGACCGTGATGGTCTTGCTGAACACCGCCAGCGCATGCGGGCCGTTCTTGCCCACGGTCTTTTCGGCCGGCGCGATGCCCGCGCAGTTGACCAGGCCCACCAGCTTGCCGAGCTTCTGCGCCGCGGCCACCGCCGCCTGGCCGTCGGCCTCCTGGCTCACGTCGCACTTGACGAACACGCCGCCGATGTCCTTGGCGACGGCTTCACCCTTGTCGGCCTGCATGTCGGCGATCACCACCTTGCCGCCATTGGCAGCCAGCATGCGCGCCGTGCCTTCGCCGAGGCCCGAGGCGCCACCGGTCACGATAAAAACCTTGCCGTCGATCTGCATTGAGAGTCTCCTGAAATGAGACCGGCATTATCGAAGACGGCTGCGGGACAAAAAAAAGCCCCGTCCGAAGACGAGGCTTGAATTGGATCCGTGAGGACCCAAGGAGACAACTGGTGGTGGTCGGCAGCTTAGCGCTTGCGCGAGGTGGTCGCGGTCTTGGCGGCGGCAACGGCTTGCGTCGACACGGCGTTGAAGTTGGCTTCGGCAACGTCCGACGCTTGCTTGACGGCCTTCTGGACCGATTCGAAAGCGTTGTTGGCGGCAGCCACGGCGCTCTTCAGCACGGCAACGGCGGTTTCCGAGCCGGCGGGTGCATTCTTGGAAGCGCTGTCGACCAGGCCGACAAAGGTTTGCTGGGCTTCAGCAGCCTTGGCTTCGAAAGCCTTGGTGAACTCGGCGCCGGTGCCCTGGGCGATGTCATAGAGGTGACGGCTGTAGGCAGCGGTCTTTTCGGCCAGGGGCTGGAACAGGCTCGCTTGCAGCGTCAGCAGCTCTTGTGCGTCCTTGACGTTCAGGGCGGCTTGGGCGGTGCTCTGAGCTTCGCTCAGCGCAGCCTTGGAGGCGGTCACGTTCAGTTCGACGAGCTTCTCGACGCCTTCGAAGGCCTTGGTGGTCAGGCCGAACAGGGTTTCGAGGTTTGCTTTTTGGGCGGCGAGGATTTGGTCAGCGGTCAGGGCCATTTGGGAATCTCCGGTAAGGATGAAGGGTGGTCGGTTCACGTTGCGCTGCCTCGTCGTCCATGTTCTATGTTGCGGTGCAGCATGACCTCAAGTATAGGCAGCACAGCTTTGCGATCAAGGGGGTTTTGCTGCTTTGCAGCAATTTAGAACACACTTTCTAAATTCGCTCCGGCCTCCAGAATGCGGGCCATGCGCGCGTTCTATTCCGGCCAGTTCGTCCTGCCCCTGCCTCCGGGCCACCGCTTCCCGATGTCCCGCTATGCCCTGCTGCGAGACCGCCTGCTGGAGCACCTGCCGGCGGTGGACATGGACCAGGCCCCGCGTGCCACCGACGGCGAGCTGGCGCTGGCCCACACCCCGCAGTGGATTGCCGCCATCAGCGACGGCAGCGTGAGCCCGCAGGCCATGCGGGAGATCGGCTTCCCCTGGAGCGAGGCGATGGTCGAGCGCTCGCGCCGGTCCACCGGGGCGACCATCGCGGCCTGCCGCGCGGCGTTCGCGGGCGGCGTGGCGGCCAACATGGCGGGCGGCACGCACCACGCCTACGCCGACAAGGGCGGCGGATTCTGCGTCTTCAACGACGCCGCCGTGGCCGCGCGGCTGATGCAGGCGGAGCACGGCCGCGGCGGCCGGCAGCTCAAGGTCGCGGTGATCGACCTGGACGTGCACCAGGGCAACGGCACGGCCAGCATCTTCCGCAGCGACCCGAGCGTCTTCACGCTGTCGCTGCACGGGCAGAAGAACTTTCCGTTCCGCAAGGAGGCGAGCGACCTGGACGTCGAGCTGCCCGACGGCTGCGGCGATGCCGACTACCTCACCGCGCTCGAGCACGCGCTCGACGAACTGGAGCGGCGCTTCTCGCCGGGCCTGGTGATCTACCTGGCGGGCGCCGACCCCTTCGAGCGCGACCGGCGGGTGTTCGACTGGGCCTGGCAGCGCCGCATTCCGCTGGCCTTCGCGATGGCCGGCGGCTACGCGAGCGACATCGCCGAAACGGTGCAGGTGCAGCTGGGCACCTTCAGGGTGGCCTTCGACTATTGGCGCCGCTGGCAAAATGCCGCGCGATGAGCTCCGCCCCCAAACCCACGCCGCATTCCCGAAGCAGCTACCGCGCGTTCCGCAGCATTCCCACGCGCTGGGCCGACAACGACATGTACGGCCATGTCAACAACGTCGTCTACTACAGCTGGTTCGACACGGCGGTGAATGCGCTGCTGATCGAACGCGGCGCGCTCGACATCCATGAGGGGCAGACCATCGGCTTCGTGGTCGAGACGCAGTGCAACTATTTCGCCCCGATCGCCTTTCCCCAGACCGTGGAGGCCGGCATCCGCGTGGCCCAGGCCGGACGGTCGAGCGTGCGCTACGAGATCGCGCTCTTTGCGCAAGGCTCGGACAGCGCAGCCGCGCAGGGCCACTTCGTGCACGTGTATGTGGACCGGGCCACGCAGCGGCCGGTGCCGCTTCCCGAGGCGCTGCAGCGCGTGGTCGATTCGCTGAAGGCCTGATCACAAAAAAGCGCCCGAGGAGGGCGCCTTTTTTGCCGTGCGGACCGGGCCGCGGCTACATGGCCGTCTTCGTCTTCTTCATGGCCTTGATCTCGGCCTTGCCCTGGGCCTCGTCGGCCTTGGCCTGCTTCACGCAGGCAGCCTTGGCGTCGCCGGACTGGTCGTCGCATTTTTCCTTGGCGACTTCGTACGTGGCCTTGACCTTCTCCTCGGCCACCTTGCGGGCATGGGCGTCGCTCGGCTTGTATTGCTGTTCGAGTTCGGCCTTCGCCACGTCTTCCGTGCCCTTGGCTTCCTTCTGGCAGACGTCCTTCGCGTTGTCCTTCATCGCGTCGCACTGGGCCTTGGCGGACTTGTAGTCGGCTTCGATCTTTTCCTTGGCCGCCTTGTATTCGTCCTTGGTCATGGCGCCCGCCTGGGTGGCCATGAAGCAGGTGGATGCAAGAGCGAGCATGAGCAGGTGCTTTTTCATGGTGTTCTTCCTTTGCTGTTCAGAGAGGAATCGGGAGCTCAGTACTTCTCGTACCAGAGCGCTTCCGGCGTGCGGCCGTCGCGCGTTTCCCAGTCCCGGACCTGTTTTTCGGCCTCGTCGCGGCTGATGCCGTGGCGTTCCTGGATGCGGCCCAGCAGCTGGTCGCGCTTGCCGGCGATCACGTCGAAGTCATCGTCGGTCAACTTGCCCCATTGCTCCTTGACCTTGCCCTTGAGCTGTTTCCAGTTGCCTGCAATGGTGTCCTTGTTCATGCGAATCTCCTTGAAAAGATGGATTCGGCGAGCTCCCCGGCTGCCGTGAACGCACTGTCGCGGGGGCCATTCACCCTGGCGGTAGGACGCCCAGTGCTGGCGCCGTAGGCACAAGCCGACGGCGCCCGTGATAATCGAACGCACGCCGAAAAGCTTGGGACAACGCGCGCCGCACCATGATCATTCACAGCCTGCTCGACACCGACCTCTACAAGTTCACCATGATGCAGGTCGTGCTGCATCACTTCCCGGGCGCCCAGGTCGAGTACCGGTTCAAGTGCCGCAACCCCGGCATCGACCTGGCGCAGTTCGCGGGGCAGATCCGCGAAGAGGTGCGAAGCCTCTGCTCGCTGCAGTTCCGGGACGCCGAGCTGGCCTACCTGCGCTCGATGCGCTTCATCAAGAGCGACTTCGTCGACTTCCTGGGCCTGTTCCGGCTCAACGAAAAGTACATCTCCATCACGCCCCAGCCCTCGGGCGAGCTCGAGATCCGCATCAAGGGGCCGTGGCTGCACACCATCCTGTTCGAGATTCCGGTGCTGGCCATCGTGAACGAGGTCTACTTCCGCAACACGCAGAAGAAGCCCGACCTCGAGGAAGGCCGGCGGCGCCTGGAGACCAAGATCGGGCAGCTGCAGGATGCCGGCCTGTCGGACCTCAAGATTGCCGACTACGGCACGCGCCGCCGCTTTTCCAAGGACTGGCATGAAGAGGTGCTGCGCACGCTGACCGCCAGGCTCGGTGCCGTCACCTCGCCGCCGGCGCAGGCCGAGCCCAGTGCGCGGCTGCCCCAGCTCGCGGGCACCAGCAACGTGCTCTATGCGATGAAGCTCGGCCTGATTCCGCTCGGCACCATGGCGCACGAATACCTTCAGGCCTGCCAGGGGCTCGGCCCGCGGCTGCGCGACAGCCAGATCTTCGGCTTCGAGAGCTGGGCCCGCGAATACCGCGGCGACCTGGGCATTGCGCTGTCCGACGTCTACGGCATGAGCGCCTTCCTGCGCGACTTCGACCTGTACTTCTGCAAGCTGTTCGACGGTGCGCGCCATGACAGCGGCGATCCGTTCCAGTGGGGCGAGCGCATGCTGGCGCACTACATCGCCAACCGGGTCGATCCGCGCACCAAGACGCTGATCTTCAGCGACAGCCTCACGGTGCCGCGCACCGTCGAGCTCTACCAGCAGTTCCGCGGCCGCTGCCAGCTGGCGTTCGGCATCGGCACCAACCTCACCAACGACCTCGGCTACGAGCCGCTGCAGATCGTCATCAAGATGATCAACTGCAACGGCCAGCCGGTGGCCAAGCTGTCGGACACGCCTTCCAAGAACATGTGCGAGGACGAAAAATACCTGGCCTACCTGCGCCAGGTGTTCGAGATCGAGCAGCCGCCGGCCTGACGCGCGTCTGGTACGGTACGGCCCCGATGAAAAAAACAATCCGCCTTGCGGCAGCCGCAGCGCTGCCGATGATGTTCCCCGCGCTGGCCATGGCGGCCGAGCTCGACGGCAGCAAGCTGTCGGCGCTCTGGGGTGTTCCGTTCGCGGGCATCCTGCTGTCGATTGCGCTGATGCCGCTGCTGGCCCCGTCGGTCTGGCACCACCACTACGGCAAGATCTCCGCCGCCTGGGCGCTGGCGTTCCTGCTTCCCTTTGCCGCGATCCATGGCGCGCCGCTGGCCGGCTCCCAGTTCGTGCACGCGCTGGTGGAGGAATACATCCCCTTCATCATCCTGCTCACGGCGCTGTTCACGGTGGCGGGCGGCATCCACATCCGCGGCAACCTGCACGGCGCGCCCGGCCTCAACACGGCCATCCTTGCGATTGGCGCAGTGCTCGCGAGCCTCATGGGAACCACGGGCGCGTCGATGCTCTTGATTCGCCCGTTGATCCGCGCCAACGACAACCGCGTGAGCAAGGCGCACGTGGTGGTGTTCTTCATCTTCATCGTCTCGAATGCGGGCGGCTCGCTCACGCCGCTCGGCGACCCGCCGCTGTTCCTCGGCTTCCTGAAAGGCGTCGATTTCTTCTGGACGGCGCGCAACATCCTGCCCAACACGCTGTTCCTCGTCGGCATGCTGCTGGCGCTGTTCTACGTCATCGACCGCCACCTCTACCGCAAGGAAGGCGTGCTGCCATTCGACCCGACGCCGGACACCCGGCGCGTCGGCTTCGACGGCGCCGCCAACTTCTGGCTGCTGGGCGGAATCGTCTTCTTCGTGCTGCTTTCCGGCGTCTGGAAATCGCCCGTCGGCTTCGAGGTGTTCGGCACGCACGTCGGGCTGCCGGGGCTGGTGCGCGACGCCGGGCTCATCGCCATCACGCTCGTCTCGTTCAAGACCACCGCGGCCAAGGTGCATGCCGACAACCAGTTCGAATGGGGTCCGATGGCCGAGGTGGCCAAGCTGTTCGCGGGCATCTTCCTGACCATCATCCCGGTGATCGCGATGCTCAAGGCCGGCGCGCACGGGGCGTTCGCGCCCGTGATCGCAGCGGTGACGAGGCCCGACGGCCAGCCCGATCCGGCCATGTATTTCTGGGCCTCCGGCATCCTGAGCTCGTTCCTGGACAACGCGCCGACCTACCTCGTGTTCTTCAACACCGCAGGCGGCGATCCGGCCACGCTCATGACCACCTACGCCACCACGCTGGCCGCAGTTTCGGCCGGCTCCGTGTTCATGGGCGCCAACAGCTACATCGGCAACGCGCCCAACCTCATGGTCAAGGCCATTGCCGAAAGCCGCGGCGTGCGCATGCCGAGCTTCTTCGGATACATGGGCTGGTCCGTGGTCGTGCTGATTCCGCTGTTCGTCCTTTCCACCTTCATCTTCTTCCGTTGAGAGCAGACATCATGAGCAAGCCCAAGATCCTGGTCGCACGCGCGATCTTTCCCGAGACCATCGAGCGCCTCTCGCAGCATTTCGAGGTCGAGTCCAACCAGGCCGACGAGAGCTGGAGCAAGGAGCAGCTGATCGCCAGGCTGCAAGGCAAGCAGGGTGCGTTCACCACCGGCAGCGAGCGCATCGACACCGCGGTGCTCGACGCCTGCCCCGACCTGAAGATCTGCGCCAACATGGCCGTGGGCTACAACAACTTCGACGTCGACGCCATGGCCGCGCACGGCGTGCTCGGCACCAACGCACCCGACGTGCTCACCGAGACCACGGCCGACTTCGGCTTTGCGCTGCTCATGGCCACGGCCCGCCGCATCACCGAGAGCGAACACTTCCTGCGCGCGGGCAAGTGGCAGAAGTGGAGCTTCGACATGTTCGCGGGCTCCGACATCCACGGCGCCACGCTCGGCATCATCGGCATGGGCCGCATCGGGCAGGGCATTGCCAAGCGCGGCGCGCACGGCTTCGGCATGAAGGTGGTCTACCACAACCGCTCGCGGCTCGACGCGGCGCTGGAGGCCGAATGCAAGGCCAGCTACCTGAGCAAGGAAGAGCTGCTCAAGACGGCGGACCACGTGGTGCTGGTGGTGCCGTACTCGCCGGCGTCGCACCACACCATCGGCGCGGCCGAGATCGCGCTGATGAAGCYGACCGCCACGCTGGTGAACATCGCGCGCGGCGGCATCGTCGACGACGCGGCGCTGGCCGTGGCGCTGCGTGAGAAGCGCATTGCCGCGGCGGGGCTCGACGTGTTCGAGGGCGAACCCAAGGTCCACCCCGACCTGCTGACCGTGCCCAACGTGGTGCTGACGCCGCACATCGCGAGCGCCACCGTGCCCACGCGCCGCGCCATGGCCGATCTCGCGGCCGACAACCTCATCGCCTGGTTCGGCGGCAAGGGGGCACTGACGCCCGTCACGCCCGTTCCGCCCGCTGCCAAGTAAATAAACACGGACCCTCATCGCCACCTTGGACACTTCCCTGATTCTTCTTCTGCTGGCCGCCCTTGCGGTGGTCCAGCTGGTGCTCGCGGTCTGGCTGCTGGCACGCCGCCAGCCGGCGCCCGACCACAGCGAACTGCTCTCCGTGCTGTCCGCCATGGGCACCGCCAACGAACGCACCGAGCGCGAACTGCGCCACGAGATCGGCGAAAGCTCGCGCGGCGCGCGGCAGGAGACCGCGCAGGCCTTCGCCACCTTCCAGCAGGCGCTGGTGCAGCAGGGCGCCGAAGCCACCCGCACGCAGAACGCCCAGCTCGATGCCTTCTCGCTGCAGCTCGCCTCGCTGCAGAAAACCCTGGCCGACACGCTCAACACCCAGCTCCAGGGCCTGAGCGAATCCAATGCGCGCCGCCTGTCGGAAGTGCGCGCGACCATGGAAGCGCAGCTCGCGCAGCTGCAGCAGAGCAACACCGCCAAGCTCGACGAGATGCGCAAGACCGTCGACGAGAAGCTGCAGAGCACGCTCGAAGCCCGCCTCGGCGAGAGCTTCAAGCAGGTGGCCGACCGGCTCGAGCAGGTGCACAAGGGCCTGGGCGAGATGCAGACGCTGGCCGTCGGCGTCGGCAGCCTGCAGCGCGTGCTGACCAACGTGAAGACGCGCGGCGTGTTCGGCGAGGTGCAGCTCGAGGCGCTGCTCGAGCAGGTGCTCACGCCCGAGCAGTACGCCAAGCAGATCGAGACCAAGCCGCGCAGCGGCCAGCGCGTGGACTTCGCGATCCGCTTCCCTGGCCGCGGCGACGACGGCGCCCCGGTGTGGCTGCCGATCGACGCCAAGTTTCCGCGCGACGACTACGAGCGCCTGATCGATGCGCACGAGCGCGCCGACGCGCCCGGCGCCGAGCTCGCGGCCAAGGCGCTCGAGGCGCGCATCCGCGTGGAGGCCCGCTCGATCGCCGAGAACTACCTGGCGGCGCCGCACACCACCGACTTCGCCATTCTTTTCCTGCCGGTCGAAAGCCTCTATGCCGAGGTGCTGCGCCGCCC
>NZ_JBFTPJ010000012.1:0-17778 GCF_056398445.1 Variovorax sp. 01T439_2 | reverse complement strand
TCGCAGACCAGCGGACCGATTGTCAGATTTGGAACATAGTGGTTGTCCATGACATCGAAATGGATCAGGTCGGCACCGGCCTCGATGACCGCCGTGACCTCTTCGCCGAGCCGCGCAAAGTTGGCCGACAGCAGGCTGGGCGCGATGCGCATGGCGTTTCTTGTGTTCTGCATCTAGGAGTTCTCGCGGTAAAGCGCCTGCACGGTATTCAATGGCGGGGCCACCGTGGCCATTTGCAACAGTTCGTCGATGCCGAGCCACGCCGCGGACTCGAGGCGTCCGCCGGGTTCGCCGGCCAGCGGCTGGCTGGGGTCGCCCAGGCTCGGCAGCACCAGGCCGGCACCGCTGAAGTCGCTGCCCTCGGTCCAGAAGGTGGGCGTGACCAGCGTCCAGAGCCCGGCGCCCAGGGCCGAGCGCAGCCCGTTTGGCGAGTCCTCGATGGCGATCGCGCGCTCGGGCGGCACGCCCAGCGTCTCGAGCGCCAGCAGGTAGATGTCGGAGGCGGGTTTTTTCGCGCGCACCTGGTCGCCGCAGGCGATCACGTCGAACATCGTGAGCCCGCGCGGGCCCAGCGTGGCCTGCAGCAGCGCGTCGATGTTGACGGCCGTGGTGGTGCTGGCAATGGCCAGGCGCAGGCCGGCGCGCTGAGCCTCCTCCAGGAAGCGCAGCACGCCGGTGCGCAGCTCGATGCCGCCGCGCCGCGCGATGTCGGTGTAGTGCTGCGTCTTGGCCGCATGGATGGCCGGCACGTGTTCATGCAGCCGCTTCTTCTCGGATGCGCCGAGCGGCAGCGAATCGACATAGGCCTTCATGCGCTCCTTGCCGCCGGTGACCGCCAGCAGCGCGCGGTATTCGGCCTGGCTCCAATGCCAGCCGAGCCCGAGCTGCTCGAACGCCAGGTTGAAGGCCATGCGATGCACTTCCTCGGTGTCGGCCAGGGTGCCGTCGACGTCGAAGACCAGGGCTTCGATGCTCATCTCTTTTCTCCTTCGGCCTGCGCGGCCTCCGCCGCCGGATGGAAGACGCGGCTGGCCAGGATGTCCTGCGCCTGCAGCGTGCAGAGCTGCTCGCGCGTCAGCGCCGCGTCGCTGCCGAACAGGCGCGTGGCGTGGCGCAGCCGGATGCGGTCGAGCGCGTTGCGGATCGATCGCGCATTGGCAAAGTGCGGCTGCTGCCGGCGCAGGCTCACGTAGCGCGAGAAGGTGGAGGCCGCGCCGTCGTCGAAGCTGTAGTTCAGCCGCCCCAGCATGAGCTGCGCGATCTGCATCAGCTCGGCCTCGCTGTAGTCCGGAAAGTCGATGTGGTGCGCAATGCGCGAGGCCATGCCCGGGTTGCTGCCGAAGAAGGTCTCCATGCGGTCCTTGTAGCCCGCAAGAATCACCACCAGGTCGTCGCGCTGGTTCTCCATCACCTGCAGCAAGATTTCGATGGCCTCCTGCCCGTAGTCGCGCTCGTTCTCGGGCCGGTAGAGGTAGTAGGCCTCGTCGATGAACAGCACGCCGCCCATCGCCTTCTTGATCACTTCCTTGGTCTTGGGCGCCGTGTGGCCGATGAACTGGCCCACGAGGTCGTCGCGCGTCACCGCCACCAGATGGCCCTTGCGCACGTAGCCCAGCTGCTTGAGCACCTCGGCCATGCGCATCGCCACCGTGGTCTTGCCGGTGCCGGGGTTGCCCGTGAACGACATGTGCAGCGAAGGCGGCTGCGACTGCAGCCCCTGTTCCTGGCGCAGCTTGTCGATCAGGAGCAGCGCCGCGATGTCGCGGATGCGGCCCTTGACCGGCGCCAGCCCGATCAGCTCGGCGTCGAGCTGGTCGAGCAGCGCCTTCACGCCCGAGGACTCGAAGAGCTGCCTTGGCGCCGTGGCAGTGGCCGCGGTGGCGGGAGTTTCGGTGGCGTCCATGCGTGCCTCTTGCAATGCGCGTGCGACAGGTTTCGATCAGTACCGGCTGCCTTCGGGTCGCGCCTGCACCGCATAGCTTTCGAGGCTGTAGCGGATCGTGCGGCCCGGCTCCTCGGTGCGGATCAGGCGGAAGCCCGGTTCGTTGGACGGCCGGTTGACGATGAAGGACATCACGACCGACTCGGTGCCGTGCGTCGAGTCGAAGGCCGTCACGCGAATGTACTGCTGCGGAAAGGTCTTGCGGCAAGCCGCGAGTTCGAGCATCACGCCGGCCGCATCCTTGATGTCGAACATCGGGTTGCCGAACATCTCCCAGAAGGTGTTGCGCGGATGCGGGTCGTCGGTGTATTCGAGGCCGATGRCCCAGCCCTTGTCCAGGCAGTACTCGACCTGGCGGCTGATCTGCTCGTCGCTCAGGTCGGGCAGGAAGGAAAAGGTGCCTTGTGTGATTCGCATGTCTGTTGCTCCTGGAACTTGAAAAGACGGGTTCAGGCCACCGACGGCGTCGGCACGTAGTCCGAGGTATCGGTGGAGGCGTAGTTGAAGGAGATCTCGCCCCAGGTGTCGAGCGCGGCCGCGAGCGGCGTGCACCACTTGGCCGCGTCGCGCAAAATCTGCGGCCCCTCGTTGGCGATGTCGCGGCCTTCGTTGCGTGCCAGCACCATGGCTTCGAGCGCCACGCGGTTGGCCGTGGCCCCGGCCTGGATGCCTTGCGGATGCCCGATGGTGCCGCCGCCGAACTGCAGCACGACGTCGTCGCCGAACAGGTCGAGCAGCTGGTGCATCTGGCCGGCATGGATGCCGCCCGAAGCCACCGGCATCACCTTGCGCAGCGCGCCCCAGTCCTGGTCGAAGTAGATGCCGCGCGGCAGGTCGACCTTGGTGTGCGTGTCGCGGCACACGTTGTAGTAGCCCTGCACCGTCATCGGGTCGCCTTCGAGCTTGCCCACGGCCGTGCCCGCATGGATGTGGTCCACGCCTGCGAGGCGCATCCACTTGGCGATCACCCGGAAGCTCACGCCGTGGTTCTTCTGGCGCGTGTAGGTGCCGTGGCCCGCGCGGTGCAGGTGCAGGATCATGTCGTTCTGGCGGCACCAGTTGCTCATCGACTGGATGGCTGTGTAGCCGATCACCAGGTCGACCATCACGATCACCGAGCCCAGCTCCTTGGCGAACTGCGCGCGGCGGTACATCTCTTCCATGGTGCCGGCCGTGACGTTCAGGTAGCTGCCCTTGACCTCGCCGGTGGCGGCGCTGGCCTTGTTGACCGCGTCCATCACGAACAGGAAGCGGTCGCGCCAGTGCATGAAGGGCTGCGAGTTGATGTTCTCGTCGTCCTTCATGAAGTCGAGCCCGCCGCGCAGGCCTTCGTACACCACGCGGCCGTAGTTGCGGCCCGAGAGCCCGAGCTTGGGCTTGGTGGTCGCGCCCAGCAGCGGCCGGCCGAACTTGTCGAGCCGCTCGCGCTCCACCACGATGCCGGTCGGCGGACCGGGGAAGGTCTTGACGTAGGCCACCGGGAACTTCATGTCCTCCAGCCGCGCGGCCTTCAGCGGCTTGAAGCTGAAGACGTTGCCGATGATGGAAGCCGTCACGTTGGTGATCGAGCCTTCCTCGAACAGCGAGAGGTCGTAGGCCACGTAGCAGAAGTACTGGCCCGGGTTGTTGGGCACCGGCTCGACCTTGTAGGCCTTGGCGCGGTACATGTCGCAGGCCGTGAGGCGGTCGGTCCACACCACGGTCCAGGTGGCGGTGGACGATTCGCCGGCCACTGCCGCGGCAGCCTCGATGGCGTCCACGCCTTCCTGCGGCGTGATGCGAAAGAGCGCGAGGATGTCCGTGTCCTTGGGCACGTAGTCGCCGTCCCAGTAGCCCATCTGCGCGTACTTGAGCACACCGGCCGAGTAGCGCTTCTTGGCGTCGGTGATCTGGATTGCTTCGTTCATGTTGCCCATGGAGTGCCTCTCAAAAAGAAGGGGGGTGGTGCTGTCTGGTGAAGTGAATGTAGGCCGCATGAAAGATAAAGAAAAATTAAATCTTTTGACATTCACATTTGCCAAACCTAATATCACTGCATGCCCCTTTCCAAGCACGCGAGCTTCAGGCAGCTCGCCACCTTCCACGCCGTGGCGCGGCTCGGCAGCGTTTCACTTGCTGCAGATGAAATGCACCTGACGCAACCCGCGGTGTCGATACAGATCGGCACACTCGAGGAGTCGGCCGGCACGCCGCTTTTGCAGCGCACGGGCCGCGGCATCCGGCTGACCGAAGCGGGAGAATTACTGGCGGGCTATGCCGGCCGCATCCTCGACCTGTGGCGCGAGGCCGGCGACGAAATGGCCATGCTGCAGGGCGTGTTCTCGGGCACCTTGCGCGTGGGCGCCATCACCACGGCCGAGTACCTGCTACCGCCCATCCTCGTGAACTTCGCCAAGGAGCATCCGAAGGTGAAGGTCAAGCTGCAGGTCGGCAACCGCGACGAGATCGTGCGCATGCTCGCGGGCCAGGAGATCGACATCGCCATCATGGGCCGCCCGCCCGCGGAGCTGAAGACCGACTCCAGCCCCTTCGCCAAGCACCCGATGGCCTTTCTCGCGGCGCCGTCGCATCCGCTGATGTCCGCCGCCAAGCCGAGCATCGCGCTGCTCTCGGACACGCGCATGCTGGTGCGCGAGCGCGGTTCGGGCACGCGCACCACGGTCGAACGCTTCTTCAAGGACCACGGCCTGCCGCTGCGCATCGGCTCCGAGCTGTCGAGCAACGAGGCCATCAAGCAGATGTGCGCCGCGGGCTTCGGCATTGCGTTCTTGTCGATGCACACCTGCGTGCTCGAGATGAACGCCGGCCTGCTGGGCGTGCTGCCGGTGCCGGGCAATCCGGTGGTGCGCGACTGGTACGTGATGCACCTGGCGTCGCGGCAATTGCCGCAGGTGGCGCTGGCCTTCGAGGAGTATTTGCGCACGCATGGCCAGGCGCAGATCCAGAAGCAGCTCGGCACATTGCCAGTGGCCCGTGCCGCTGCAAGAAAGCGCAGCGTGCGGCGCGCGGCCTGAATCTTCGGGCGCGCGGGCTCAAACGCCCAGCTGCACCCGCATGCCGATCCACACCGCGCGCGGCGCGCCCGGCGCCACGAACTGCGCGTTGCGCCATGCATCGGGCGCCAGCACCGCGCCGCTCGCATCGAAGCCGCTGCGGCCCAGCTGGCCGGCGGTGGCGTAGCGGCGGTTGAAGACGTTCGCCACCTTGGCAAAGAGCTCCACGTTGGGCCCGAGCTTCCAGCGCGTCGTGAGGTCGAGCAGCGCGTAGCCGCCGATGCGGCCGCTGCCGCTGAAGTCGGCCCCGTCGGGCGCGTGCAGGCCGTTCTCGTTGCCGCGCACCGTCTGCTTCGAATAGACGCGGTACTGCGCGCCCAGCGTCCACTCGGGCGTCACGCGCCAGTCGACGTTGAGCTTGAGCGAATGCGCCGGCAGCCCCGGCAGGCGGTCGCCGCGGCGCACCGCGATCTCGCCCTCGCCGGTGCAGGCGGGGCTGGTCTCGGCACTGCTGTTGGCCTCGGCCACCAGGCAGGCCGGCGAGTCGTACCTCGCGCGCAGGTAGCTGTACGACAGCGACCAGTCGACGCGCTCGGTCTGCTGCGAAAGCCCGAGTTCCACGCCCTGGCGCAGGGTGCGCCCGAAGTTGCTGAAGTAGCCGCGCGAGAGCCCGCTGCTCACGAACAGCAGGTCGTCCTTGTTGACGGTGCGGAACACCGAGGCATTCCACCGCATGCCTGGCTCGAGCGTGCCGCGCAGCCCGGTTTCGAAGGTCTGCGACACCACCTGCTTGAGCGGCGGGTCGGACTGCAGCGCGTTTGGCAGCACGCAGGCGTTGGCCGGATCGGAGCAGCCGAGCTCGATCGGGCTCGGCGCGCGGCTGCCCTGGCTCCAGCCCGCATAGGCCGTGAGCCGCGGCGTGGCCTGCCAGGTGAGGCCGATGGCGGGATTGAACTTCTTGTAATGGCCTTCGCCATCGAGCCGGGTGGACAGGCCGAGCAAGGCGCGCCCATCGTCGCGGGTGGTCACGCGGGTGTCGTTGTAGCGGCCCGAAAGGCTCAGCTGCAAGTTCGGCTGCAGGCTCACCAGGTCGGAAAAATAGATGCTCGCGGTGCGGCTCTTGCCCGCGAGCAGCGCATCGACTTCGGCTTCTTCCTGCGGCACCACCGCGCGCGTGGAGTCGAGCAGGCCCTCGGCCTCGGTCTGGCGGAAGTGCGTGCGCGCACGGTCCACGGAGGCGCCGAAAGTGAGCTGGTGAATGCCCGCCGTGTAGGTCGACTGCAGCGCCACGCCTTCGCTGCGCTGGCGCGTGTAGGTGCGGTTCTCCACGCCCGTGGCTTCGTTGTCCGGCGGATTGAAATCGTCGTTGAGGTCGCCGTTGAGCGTGCTGTAGCGCGAGCGCCGCGAGTAGGCGGTCATGGAGATCGTCTGCACGTCGCTCAGGCGGTAGCTGGCATTGAGCGTGAGCATCGACATGCGGTTTTCGGTGCGGTCGGGCCGCGTGTACACCTGCTTGCGGTTCTGCATCAGCATGGACTCGGGCAAGAGGCCGTTGCCGATCATCCGGTTGTCGCCGTGGGTGAAGCTCAGGTCCCAGGAGAGCTTTCCGCTGTCCTGCCCGACCTTGGCAAACAGCTGGCGCACGCGCGAGGGCGAGAAGTTGCGCCAGCCGTCCTCGTTGAGGCCGCCGAGCGCAAGGAACAGGTGGCCGCCTTCGGCGAGCTTTCGGCCGTGCGTGAGCTCGGTGCTCACACGGCCGAAGGAGCCGGCCTGCAGTTCCAGCTCGGTGCCCGGATGCGTGTCGCCGCGCTTGGTCTGCAGCGACAGCGCACCGCCGAGCGTGTTGAGGCCGAACAGCGGGTTGGAGCCCGGCAGCAGCGTGATGCTCGAGATGGCGGCCTTGGGGATCAGGTCCCAGTTCACCACGTCGCCGAAGGGCTCGTTGATGCGCACGCCGTCCTGGTACACCGACAGCCCCTGCGGCGTACCGAGCACCGGGCTCGCGCTGAAGCCGCGGTAGTTCACGTCGACCTGGAACGGATTGCCCTGGATCTCGTTCACGTTCACGCTGGGCAGCTGCGTGGCCATGAAGTCCGGCAGGTTCAGGCTCTGCGCGCGGCGCAGCTGCCGGTCGTCGGCGGTCTGCACGTTCGACGGGATCTGGTCCTTCGGCACCTCGATGCCCGGCACGGGCGTGGTGGCGACCACCTCCACGGCCGGCAGGCTGCCCGGCTGGGCCGCGGCGGCCTCCTGCGCCTGGCCGGGCATGGGGCAGGCAGCGGCCGCCACGGCAAGGCCGATCAGGCGGCGGGACCTCGGCTTGTTCGGTCGGCTCACGGTGTTCTCCCCCTCAAGTGCCGGTGCGCGCGAGGCCCAGCTTTTCGACGATGGCGCGCTCCTGCGCGAAGATTTCGCGGCACGACTGCGCATAGGCCTCCGGGCCGAGGTAGTCGGCCTCCTGGTCGTACTTGGCGAGTTCGTCCTTGAAGCGCTGGTCGAACATGGCTTTCTTGAAGGCATCGTGCAGCACCGCCACCACGCCGCGCGGCAGGCCGCGCGGCCCCGCCAGCCCGTAGGGCGACTTGGCCACGATGTCGAAGCCCAGTTCGCGCAGCACGGGCACCTGTGGCCAGCGCTTCGAACGCTCACCCGAAAAGATGGCCAGCAGCCGCAGCGTGCCTGCATCGACCGCCGGCCCGAAGCCGGTGGAATTGACGCCGGCCATCACCTGCCCGCCCGCAATCGCGTTGAGCTGCTCGGACGTGCCCTTGTACGGCACATGGATGTAGCGCAGGCCGCGCGCCGTGAACAGCGTCTCCAGCACCATGTGCGGCGTGGTGCCGATGCCGTTGGTGGCAACGGTCAGCTCGCCGGGCCGGGCGCGTGCGAACGCGAACATGTCTTCGAGCGAGCGCATCGGGCTGCCGGCCGCGACCAGCATGCCGAAGGTGACGCTGGACACCTGGATGATCGGCGTCACGTCGCGGATCGGGTCCCACAGCACCTTCTGCGTGTGCGGCGCGCGGAACACCGGCTGCGGCATCTGGGCGATGGTGTAGCCGTCGGGCCGCGCCTGCTGCAGCACCGGCATGGCCAGCGTGCCGCCGGCGCCGCCGCGGTTTTCGGTCAGCACCGGCTGCCCGAGCGGCACCGAGGCCAGCTCGGCCAGGATCCGCAGCGAGATGTCGGTGGCGCCGCCCGCGGGCCAGGGCACCCACAGCGTGACGGGGCGCGAAGGAAAGGGCTCGGTCGAGGCCATCGCCCGGGCCAAGGGCAGCGCGCCCAGCGCCAGCGCGCCGGCGCCGCGCAGCAAGCTGCGCCGGGTGGAACCGCCCTGCCCGCGCGTGGTGGCCCGCTTCCGGCTCATGGCCCGCCTCCGCCGCGCTTGGTGAGGCCGCCGAAGCCGCGTTGCGGGTCGTAGCCCCAGCAGGCGAGCCCGAAGAAAACCACCAGGCAGCCCAGCACCACATAGGGCGCCACGCCCGGGTCCTTGCCGTAAAGCGCAAAGCGGACCCACTCCACCGCGTAGGTGAAGGGATTGAAGCGCGCGAGCTGGTACACCCATTCGGCGCCCGATTCCTGCAGCTTCCACAGCGGGTAGAGCGCGGTCGACAGGAAGTACATCGGGAAGATGACGAAGTTCATCGTGCCCGCGAAGTTCTCCAGCTGCTTGATGTGCACCGACAGCAGCAGCCCGAGCGCGCCGAGCATGAGCGCGCCGGCCGCCAGCGCCACCAGCGCATGCAGGGCCGAGAGCGACAGCAGCGGCAGCTCGGTGCCGATCAGCGCCGCCACCACCACGAACACCAGCGCCTGCAGCACCGACAGCAGCGCAGTGGCGCAGAGCTTGGAGAACAGGAGCCAGGGCCGCGGCAGCGGCGCGGTGAGCAGCAGGCGCATCAGGCCCATCTCGCGGTCGTAGACCATGGCCAGCGACGACTGCATGCCGTTGAACAGCAGCACCATGCCGACCAGCCCCGGCACGATGTAGACGTCGTAGGGAATGTAGGTGTCGTAGGGCTCGACGATCGCCACGCCGAAGACGTTGCGGAAACCGGCCGCGAACACCGCCAGCCACAGGAGCGGCCGCACCAGCGCCGACACCAGCCGCCCGGTCTGCTGCGAGAACTTGTAGAGCTCGCGCAGCATGATCGCGCGCATCGCCTGCAGCGCGTGGCCCATGCCGCGCCGCGCCAGCGGTTCGGCCTGCCCGTCCGCGGGCTTGGGGGTTTCTAGCGCGCGATCGGACATAGCTTCTCCGGGGCATCGGCGCCCAGCGTGTCGAGCACGTTGCGCGGGTGCAGCACGCCTTCGGCCGGCGCCTGCGCGATCACGCCCTGCCCGTCCGTCAGCAGCATGGGCTGGCGCAGTTGGCCGTCCCAGGCGCGGAAGCTCAGGCTGGTGCCCTTGGAGCCGTCGAGCGTGCTCTTGCCGATGGCCTGGGCCCAGGCCGCGTTCGGGCCCTTGGGCGCGGCAATGGCGGCGGCTGCCAGGGTCTTGCCGGCCATCCACGCGGCCCAGTCCTGCGCGGTCATCGGGCGCTTCGCGGCCTTGGCGAATCGGCGCGAGACCTGCGGCGCGCCATAGCGCTCGAACTGCGCATGCCAGGCCAGCGCCACCAGCCCGCCGTCGCCCACCACCGGCCGCGGCAGCACGGTGCGGTAGGGCAGCATGCGGGCGAATTCGCCGTCGCTGTCGACCACCCACACGGCGTCGTAGCTGTTGCCGGCCGTGAGCAGCAGCGGGTTGGCCAGGTCGCGCTCGCGCGGATCGGCCGAGAGCTTGAACGGCTTGCTGGCCACCACCTGCAGGCCGTAGCGCTTGATCGAGGCCTGCACGGTGGCCGCGCGCAGCGCGTCCTGCGGGCTGCCGCCCACCAGCAGGAGCAGCTTGCTCCATTTGCGCGACACCAGCGTCTGCGCCAGCGCATCGCTGCGCATGCGTTCGCTGGGAATCAAATGGAACACGCGGGCGCGGCAATCCTGCTGGCGCAGCCGGTCGGAGGCGTCGCCCAGGTTCAGCACCGGCAGCTTCACGGCATCGGCCACGGCCAGCGTCCATTCGGCCGGCAGGTCGGTCAGCAGCACCGCGGCGCCGCTCTTCTCGGCCGCCACGGCCGCGGCGCGCGCCGCCTCGAGGGTCGCGGCCGGCGCGCTGGCCAGCGACACTTCGGCGCCGGCGGCCTCGAGTTCGAACTTCGTCTCCTCGAGTGCAACTTCGAGCCCATCGGAAAGCGGGCCGCCCGGGTGCCCCAGGTAGGCACGCTCCACGCGGGAACGCTCCAGGCGGGGATCGTCGTCCGGCGTGATCAGCGTGGCCTTGAGCACGGCCGCGCCCGCCGCCGCCGGCGCCACGAGCGCCACGGCCATCCACCACGCGCCCGCCAGCCAGGAAGCCGTTGCGCGCATCCTCATTCGACGATCACGAGCCCATAGGGCACGCGCCCTACCGGAACGCTCTTGATGGCCTTGGCGCCGGCCACGTCGACCACCGTCACGTCGTCGCTCAAGCCGTTGACCACGTAGAGCCGCGCCTGCGCCTTGTCGAGCGTGACGTTCCAGGCCCGCTTGCCGACCAGCACCAGCGAGCCGACCTTGCGGCTGGCCACGTCGACGAAGGCCACGTGGTTGGCGCGGCCCAGGCCCACGAAAGCCCGCTTGCCGTCGCTCGTCATCTGGATGCCCACGGGCGTGATGTCCTCGGCGCGCGCGCCCTTCACCTCGAACTTGAGCGTGTCGATCACCTCGTTCGTCGCAGTCGAGACGATGCTGACGCTCGCGCCCAGTTCGTTGGTGACCCAGAGCTCCTTGCCGTCGGGCGTGATGGCCATGCGCCGCGGGCGCTTGCCGACCTTGATGTTCTTCACGACCTTGCCGCTGGCCGTGTCGATCACGTGCACCAGGCTCGCCACCTCGGACGTGATGTACAGCGTCTTGCCGTCGGCGCTGACCTTGACGCCTTCGGGCTCCGCGCCCACCTTGACCGAGCGCAGCTTCTTGCCGCTGGCCGCGTCGATGAAGCTGGCCTCGCCCGCATCCTCGTTGGAGACGTAGATGACCTTGCCGTCCGGCGACAGGTCGAAGGCCTCGGGCTCGTCGCCCAGCGGAATGCGCCGCACCGACTTGCCGATCGCGGGGTCGATCAGGTCGGCCTGGTTGGAATCGGTGCAGGCCACCATGATCTGGCGCTCGGGCGTGAGCTGGATATGGCGCGCGCGCTTGCAGGTCGGGATCGTGCCCTTCACGGCCAGGGTTGCCAGGTCGATCATCGTCAGCGCGCTGTCCTTTTCGCTCGACACATAGGCGGTGCCCTGCGCCAGCGCGGCGGCGCTCGCGGCGGCCAGCGCGAGCGCGCTAGCGGCCGCGCGGACCAGGGTGCGCGCAGGCGGGGGCAGGAAGGGTTGCGGCATGCGATGTCTCCATTCTTTTTGGCTCGGATCGTTCTTGGTTCAGGCGGTGCGCGCGATGAAGCCCGCCTCCAGCGTGGCGCCGCCAAGGCTCTGGCCCACCTGCGCCGGCGTGCCGTCCGCCAGCAGCTGTCCCTTGTGCAGCACCAGCACGCGGTCGGCCTCCTCGGCCTCCTCGACCCGGTGCGTGGCCCACAGCACGCACACGCCGCGCTCGCGCACGTCCGCATGCAGGGCCGCCAGCAGGTCCTGGCGCGACCTGGGGTCGAGCCCGACGGTGGCTTCGTCCATCAGCAGCACGGCCGGCCGGTGCAGCCCGGCGCGYGCCAGCTCGACCTTGCGCCGGTTGCCGCCCGAGAGCTCGCGCACCTTGCGGTCGAGATTGGCGTCGATGTTCAGGCGCTCGCAGGCCGACGCGATGCGTTCGGCCGCAAGCCGCCGCGGCAGGCCATGCAGGTCGGCCTGGAACAGCAGGTTGCGCCGGATGCTCAGGTCCAGGTCGAGCGACATCTGCTGGAACACGACGCCGATGTGCCGCAGCGCCGCCGTTGCCGAGCGGCGCAGCGAATGGCCGGCCACCTCGACCTCGCCTTCGTCGGCCGCGAACATGCCCGTGAGCACCTGGAACAACGTCGACTTGCCCGCGCCGTTGGGCCCGAGCAGCGCCACGAACTGGCCCGCAGGCAGATGCAGCGACAACGACTGCAGCGCCGTGCGCGTGCCATAGCGCTTGGTTAAGTCGATGGTTCGCAGCATGTAGATCGATGGGATTCGCCGGGCTTTGGGTGTCTCAATGGTAGGGGCCGTTTGCCTTCGAGCCGCAAATTCCGTGCCTCTGGAATTCGAGGGTTTTCACTGTGATGCATTGCCATTCGTTGGCCCGCGCGAAGGCCTGCGCAGCCCGATGCGCGCCATGCCCGCAAGACATCCGTCACGTCGCGCGAGACACTTTGCGTCAAATTTGATGCGCACAAGATGCAGGGCTACGGCAATGCGTGGCGGGCGGCCCCGGCCAGCACACCGAACGCTCGGGATTTCCCTAGGTCCGGACCGCGTTGCAGCACGCCGCCGCATGCTGTGCAAGGGCCGCCGCGTGCATGCCTCTTCCGAGTGGAGCCGCCTGTCTTTGCATGGAGCGCGCATCGGCTGCCGAAGTGCTCCACGCTGGAACCGGCAGGCATGGATGTTGCGGACCGCAGCATTCGCCAAGGTGATCGAAAGATCCGCAGGCTGCCGCCATTGACCATGTTCAAAACCCACTGAAATGTGAGGAGACATCTATGAAGTTTTCCAGGCAGATCGCCGGCCGTCTCGTACGGCATATCGGCGTCGCGATGTTGGCTCTTCCGGCCTTGGCGCTCGCCAATGCCGACGTCGAGAAAAACATCGCCAACTCCAAGAACTGGGCCACGCAAGCGGGCGATATGTTCAACCAGCGATACAGCAAGTTGAATCAGATCACCAAGAGCAACGTGGGCAAGATGCAGGTCGCGTGGACCTTCTCCACCGGCGTGCTGCGCGGCCACGAGGGTTCGCCCCTGGTGGTCGATGGCGTCATGTACCTGCACTCGCCGTTCCCGAACAAGGTGTTCGCGCTCGACGTCGAGACCCAGAAGATCCTGTGGAAGTACGAACCCAAGCAGGACCAGTCGGTGATCGCGGTCATGTGCTGCGACACGGTGAACCGCGGACTTGCCTATGCGGAAGGAAAGGTCTTCCTGCAACAGGCCGACACCACCCTGGTGGCGCTCGACAGCAAGACCGGCAAGGTGGTGTGGACGGTGAAGAACGGCGATCCGAAGGTCGGCGCCACCAACACCAACGCACCCCACGTCTTCAAGGACAAGGTCATCACCGGCATCAGCGGCGGCGAGTTCGGCGTGCGCGGCTTCCTGGCGGCCTACAACATCAAGGACGGCAAGCTGGCGTGGAAGGGCTTCAGCACCGGCCCCGACGAAGAAATGCTGATGGACCCGGCCAAGACCATGACCTGGACCGACGGCAAGATGGCGCCCGTGGGCAAGGACTCTTCGCTGAAGACCTGGAAGGGCGACCAGTGGAAGATCGGCGGCGGCACCACCTGGGGCTGGTACAGCTACGACAAGGCGACCAATGCCGTGTACTACGGCACCGGCAACCCGTCGACCTGGAACCCCTCGCAGCGACCCGGCGACAACAAGTGGTCCATGAGCATCTGGTCGCGCGACGTCGACACCGGCAAGGTCAACTGGGTCTACCAGATGACGCCCTATGACGAATGGGACTTCGACGGCATCAACGAAATGATCCTGGCGGACATCAACGTCAAGGGCAAGCCGACCAAGGCGCTGGTGCACTTCGACCGCAACGGCTTCGCCTACACGCTGGACCGCGTGACCGGCGCGCTGCTGGTGGCCGAGAAGTACGACCCCAAGGTGAACTGGGCAACGCACGTCGACATGAAGACCGGCCGGCCGCAGGTGGTGGCCAAGTACTCCACCGCGCAGAACGGCGCCGACGTCAACACCAAGGGCATCTGCCCGGCGGCGCTGGGCAGCAAGGACCAGCAACCGGCTTCCTACGACCCCAACACCAAGCTCTTCTACGTGCCGACGAACCACGTCTGCATGGACTACGAGCCGTTCAAGGTCGAGTACACGGCAGGCCAGCCGTACGTGGGCGCCACCCTGTCGATGTACCCCACGCCGGGCAGCCATGGCGGCATGGGCAACTTCATCGCCTGGGATGCAGGCACCGGCAAGATCGTGCAGACCAAGGCCGAGAAGTTCTCGGTGTGGAGCGGTTCGCTCAACACCGCGGGCGGGATCTCCTGCTACGGCACGCTGGAAGGCTACCTCAAGTGCGTGGATGCCAAGGACATCAACAAGGAGCTGTTCAAGTTCAAGACCCCGTCGGGCATCATCGGCAACGTGTTCACCTATGAGCACAAGGGCAAGCAGTACGTCGGCGTGTTCTCGGGCATCGGCGGCTGGGCCGGCATCGGCATGGCTGCGGGCATCGACCCCGAGAAGAGCACCGAAGGCCTCGGCGCCGTCGGCGGCTACAAGGACCTCGCCCAGTACACCGAGCTCGGCGGCTCGCTGACTGTCTTCGCGCTGCCCAACTGAGGCGTTACTACCGAGGCGTCATTGCATAGTTAGACGCAACATGCGAACCGGGAGAGCACTCGCTCGAGGGCTCTCCCCCACGCACTTTCAAAAGATACCGGAGACCCAGGAGCCATGAAATTTCGTAAGTCAACGTTGCTGCCTTCCCTCGTCCTGCTTGCCGGCGTGGCCTGCACACTGGCCATTGCCGCGCCAGACCCCGCGCCCTACAAGGTCACCGACGGCTACAAGGTGGATCCCGAAACCATGAAGGGTTTCCGCACCTGGCGCTCCGCGGCCTGCGACCGCTGCCACGGACCCAACCAGGAAGGCATGGTGGGACCGTCCCTCATCAACAGCCTCAAGACGATGAAGAAGGAAGACTTCATCAAGACCGTGCGCGACGGCAGGCTCGACAAGGGCATGCAGAGCTTCGGCAACAACCCGGCGGTGATGGAGAAYATCAACCAGCTCTACGCCTACCTCAAGGGCCGGTCCGACGGCGCCATCACCCGCGCCCGAGTGGAAGAAAACAAATGACCACCCGGCAGCATGCTGCCAAGCCCCTTTCCATCGGCGCCCGCCTGCGGGCGGGCCTCCTGGGCGCAGCCTACTGCTGCGCGCTGGTTCCGGCCGCGGCCCAGGAGACCCCGCCGCGCAAGGCGCTGCGCGTCTGCCAGGACCCCAACAACATGCCCTTCTCCAACACCAAGGCAGAAGGCATCGAGAACCGCATCGCCGAGCTGTTCGGCAAGGCGCTCGGCCTGCCGGTCACCTACTACTCGTTCCCGCAGCGGCTGGCCTTCTTCCGCAACACGCTGCGCTTCAAGCTGCCGGGCCAGGACTACCCCTGCGACATCGTGATGGGCGTGCCCGTCGGTCTCGACGAAGTCTCGGTCACCAAGCCCTACTACCGCTCGACCTACGCGCTGGTCTTTCCCAAGGGCAAGGGCATGGACAACGTGGCCTCGGCGGAAGACTTCCTCAAGCTCGATGCGGCCAAGCTCAAGTCGCTGCGCATCGGCATCTACGACCGCTCGCCGGCCTCGCAATGGCTCAACAAGCACGGCCTGCTGGAGCAAGGCGTGCCCTACAAGCTCATGAGCGCCGACCCCGCGCAGTACCCGGGCGAGATCGTCGAGAAGGACCTGGCCGAAGGCAAGCTCGACGCGGTGGTGGTCTGGGGCCCGATCGCAGGCTACTTCGCGCGGCGCGTCAAGAACCCGGCCCTCGTGGTGGTGCCGCTCAAGTCCGAAAAGGGCGTGCGCCTCGACTACCAGATGGCCATGGGCGTGCGCTACGGAGAGCGCGAATGGAAGCAGCAGGTCGAAGGGCTGATCGAGTCCAAGGCACCCGAGATCCAGGCCATCCTGAAGGAGTTCGGCGTGCCGGTGGTCGATGCATCGTTCGGGGTTCCCACCAACTGAGTTGCCGTTCTTCGTTCTTCTTTCCCATGCGCTTCGCCATCGCCGCTTCGCTCTGCGTTCTTCTCTTGTCTACCCCGGCCTCGCAGGCCGAGCCCGACAAGCGCGACTTCTCGCCCGCCGAGCGCCTGCTGTTCATGACGCCGCAGCTCAAGGACCTGCAGGCGCCCATGCTGCTGCGCTACACCTTCGGCAAGACCGGCAGCTTCGAGGAAGCGTTTGCCGACAGCGTGACGGTGTCCCTGAGCGCCAAGGAAGATGGCCGCTGCTGCGACGCCAAGGGCGTGTTCCTGAGCGGCGCGCACAAGCTCCCGGTGCCCGACGTGCCGGCCGCCGAAGGCAATCCCGTGATCCTCTATTTCCTGGAGCACGACGTGCGCGAGATGAAGCGCCTCACGCGCGGCTCCGAATACCACTTCCGCAAGCGCATCCGCATGGGGATCTACCAGGACGCCGAAGTGCGCGACGTGTCGCTGCGCTACCAGGGCCGCGCCATCAAGGGCAAGGAAATCGTCTTCAGCCCCTTCCTGGACGACCCGAACCGGCCGAAGTACGAAAAGTTCGCAACCAAGACCTACCGCTTCACGCTGTCCGACGCGGTGCCGGGCGGCGTCTACGGCATTCGCACCTCCATTCCGGGCGACAGCGCCGCGGCCCAGCCCCTCATGGTCGAGGAGCTCCTGATCGACGGGGCCAAGGCGCCGGCGCGCTAGGTGCCTGTTGCCGCCCAAGAAATTCTTCCAGCGAACGCCATGAACAAAACAGTCCGTCTTCTTCTCTGTCTTCTCGGCCTGCCGATGGCCGTGCATGGCGCGACGCATGCCAACGACTTTCCCACGCTGGACCGCGTGCTGTACGTGCAGGAATGCATCGCGGCCCACCCCGATGCGGGCCACTTCGAAATGGCCAGCAAGTGCTCCTGCGCGGTCGACGCGCTGGCCAGGGAAATCAAATACTCGGAATACGTGGACCTGAGCACCGCGGCCAAGGCCACCACCATCGGCGGCGAGCGCGGCGGCTACATCCGCGATTCGGAAAAGCTGCAGGCCGACATCAAGCGCTACAAGGCGCTGCAGGCCAAGGCCAACAAGGGCTGCTTCATCGGCCCGCCGACCGCGCGCTGAGCCGCGTCCCGGGCACAGCGCCATGACAGGTACCGCGACACCTGTGCACGCCGGGCTTGCCGCGGTGCTGCTGCTGTGCAGCCCGGCCTGGGCCTCGCCGTTCGCCTACATCACCAACCAGGGCAGCCACGACGTGTCGGTGATCGACCTCGCCTCGCAGCAGGTGGTGGCCACGGTGCCCGTGGGCCGCTCGCCGGCCGGCGTGGTGGCGTCCAGCCGCGCGGGCCGGGCCTTCGTCTCCAACCCCGACAGCAAGACCATCTCGGTCATCGACATGCGCCAGCAGAAGGTCGTGAACACGCTGCCGGCCGGCGACGGGCCGGTGGGCATCGACATCTCGGCCGACGGCCAGCGCCTCTACGTGGCCGACTGGTACAGCGGCCGGCTGCTGGTGCTCGATGCGCAGGCCGCCGGCGCCGCCAAGCCGCTGGCTTCGATCGCGGTCGGCCGCGCGCCTGCCGGCGTGGCCGCGCATCCCGGCGGCACCGCCGTTTTCGTGGCCGAGCGCGACGACGACAGCGTGGCCGTGGTCGACACCGCCGCGCAGCGCGTGCTGGCGCGCGTGCGCGTCGGCAGCCATCCGTTCGCGCTGCTCTACGACGCGCCGCGCTCGCGCCTCTACGCGCTCAACGTGCAGAGCAACGACGTCTCGGTGGTCGACATGCGCGACATCCGCCGCCCGGCCGTGATTGCCACCGTGAAGGTCGGCAAGGCGCCCTACGGCGCGGCGCTGGCCGAGGGCGGCGCGCTGCTCTACGTGACCAACCAGCACGAAGACTCAGTCAGCCTGATCGACCCCGCCT
>NZ_JBFTPJ010000011.1:0-17785 GCF_056398445.1 Variovorax sp. 01T439_2 | reverse complement strand
GAACCACGGGATCGCCTTGTCGAGCGGACCGAAGACCTGGTTTTCGTCCTGGCCGACTTCCACGAGCCAGGAGTGGCCGCCCAACTCGAAGCCGAGCATGCGCTCCAGGCTGCGCGCAGGTGCGGCAGCGGGCCTGGCCAGGGCCGCGCTGTCGAACAGCAATTGCCGCTCGCCGAACGAGGCCGTCGTCACGAACCTGGTCTCGACCCGTGTCCCGATCGCTCCCCGGCTAGGCCCGGCATCGATCAGGCGCAACCGGAGCGTCCTCATGGCGTCGGTACCCACCACGTCGCTCAACATCCCTGCGACGCTGAAGCCCGAGCCGACCGAACCGATATAGGCACTGCGCCGCTGTTCGAGCGTATCGAGCGGTTGCCCGGGGCGGTAGACCGGCAGCCGCATCGCCAATCCGATGTCGGACTCGCGGCCCGCAATGCGGACCTTGCGGCCGGACGTGACGAGCCCGCCGGTGTCGCGCCCCTGCTCGAGCGCGTCTCCCCTGTCGGGCATCGCGCCCAGGTCATTGCCGAGCAGCCTCTCGTTGCCGGCCTGCGGTTCGATGTAGATCAGCGGGTAGTACGTGTCCCGCTCACCGGGCGGCTTGATGGCAAAGCTGGAGGCAACGCCGGTGTCGAGGCTGGCATCGCGGCGGACCTGTTCCTCGAAGGCCTGCCTGTCGTTGACCGTGATGCGGGGCGCATAGTTGACGGCCTGGAAACCGGGGTAGGCGCGCGCCAGGTCCAGCCCCGCGACGTAGTCCCTGAAATCGCTTCGCGTCACGGTCTCGGAGGTGTTGAATCGCGCACGCAATCCGATCAGGACGGCAACGTAGTCATCGAAGCGGGCCTCGACCTTGCGCGCCAGATCGAAGGCGGTGGCGTCGAAGCGCGCCTGGGCGCTGCGCCCGATCTCCTGGCGGGCGGAGACGCCGAGGGCGATCGACAGCACCGTGCCAGCCGCGAAAATCACCAGCGGCAAGCGAATCCTGACCCAGATGGACGATGACATCGGATTTGATCCTGTCGTCGGCACACGCCGGTCGGTTCCGTGTGCAGCAGCGCGGCACGACAGAGAACGCAACAGGTTGTATCGTCCGCGAAATATATATGGCCGGAGCGAGAACGTCACGCGATTTTGTCTCGACAAGGGTGAGAGCAAGGGGAAACCATGCTGCGCGCCGCGGCTGCGGGCCGTGTTGAGATGGATCAAGCGCACCCTGCGGGAAACATGCACTTACGCCCATGGGGTAGCCAGCGCGCAGCCGCATCGGTGTTGCAGGAAGTCTGCAACCAGGCCGCGGGAACCGGCCCGATTCCGAAGACATCAACATGTAACACTAAGGTTGCAGGACAATMCCGGGCAGCAAAAAACTACAGCCCGAGATCGCCATGACCCTGGACGAACTGTTTACCGACAGCCACTTGCTTCCCACGGTGCCCAAGGTGGTGTTCGATCTCATCGAGCTCCTTCGCAACGAGGACGCCGCGGTTTCCGTGGTGGCACGCAAGATCGAGCTCGACCAGGTGCTGACGGCCCGCGTGCTGCGCATGGCGAATTCGCCGTACTTCGGGCTGCGCCGCAAGATCCTGTCGATCCAGGACGCAATCCAGCTGCTGGGCTTTTCCTCGATCCGCTCCCTGGTGGTGAGCTCCGGCCTCACGGGCACCTTCCGCAAGGTCGAGGGCGTGAACCTGCCGGCCTTCTGGTCGCACAGCCTGCGCGTGGCCGCCGTGGCCCGCTACCTCGCGGGCAAGACGCGCCGTGTGGACCAGAGCCTGGCCTTCACGGTCGGCAGCATGCACGCCATCGGCCACCTGATTATGGCCGGCGCCATGAAGCAGCCGATGGCCGAGCTCAACGCCGCGCACCCCTTCGACCGCATGGGACGGCTCGAGGTCGAACGGCAGAAGTTCGGCTTCCATTACGGCCAGGTCGGCGCGCGGCTGGCCGCCCGCTGGGAATTCGCGCCCGAGTTCGTCAGCGCCCTGTCCTCCTTCGCCAACCCGATGGAGGCCGAGCAGGTCGACCCGCTCGCCAGCGTGCTGCACCTGGCGGTCTGGCGCGTCGCGCTGGAACGCGAAGGGCTGCGCATCGGCGACGCGCAGCATGTCTGGCCGGCCCAGCCGGCGGACGCGATCGGCCTGTCCGAAGACGTGATGCAGGACATGCCGGCACCACGCGAGCTGGCGTCCGACCTGGAATCGATGATCGCCTGATCGCCGCGGCGGGCGCCCCGCCCTCGCTCATTCACAGCTAAGTCTTCTGCCTTTCGACTGACACGGGGCAAACCTAGATTCGTTCGCGGCCCCCAGTGCCGACGCAGCGCCGCGCCGCGCCGCGTCATGCCCTTCCACGTCGAAAGAACGAATTGAAAAAAGCCATTCCAAACATCAGATCCGGCTTGCTGTACCCCACCCTGAGCGTGCTCGCAGCCTCGCTGCTGGCCGCGTGCGGAGGCGGCGGCCACGGCGCCGGCCCGGCAGCCTTCCTGCCGCCGCCCGCGAACCAGGCCAGCAGCACCACCTTCAGCGGCGTCCTCACGGCCAGCGCCTTCAAGCCCGGCAGCAGCACCGACCCGGTGGTCACGCCGGGCTACTACGCCGGCGCCACCGTCTGTGTCGACAGCAACGGCAACGGCCGCTGCGACAGCGGCGAGCCGGCCGCGGTCACCGATGCCAACGGCAAGTTCAGCCTGTCGCTGTCCGGCGCGTCGGCACTCATCGCCGACATCGGCACCAACGCCAGGAACACCGCCACCAACACCAACGTGGCCACGCGCGAAGTGCTGCGCGTCATGCTCGACCAAGTGCAGGAACAGGGCACGGCCGTGGTGGTCAGCCCGCTGTCCTCCGAAGTGGCGCGGCTGGTCGAGGCCAACGGCACGAGCTATGCCGCCGAGAAGCAGAACCTGGCCGCGCGCCTGGGCGTGCCTGTCGGCTCCCTGCTCGGCGACGTCAACGCCGCCAGCGGCGCCGTGCAGGCCGCCTTGCTCAATGAAGCCAATGCGCTGAACAACCGCTTCGCCTACGCCACCACCAAGCTCGACCGAGGCGACAAGTTCCCCGACGCGCTGGCCAACCCCGGCGGCGACCCGCGCCTCGCAGGCATGGCCGGCCTGACCGCGGCCACGGCGAACGTCGCGGACAACCGCAAGCCCATCACCTTCCTGCAATCGCAGCAGGCGGCGTTCAATGTGGAGGGCATTCCGCGCTACGACAACATCTTCATCGTGATGCTCGAGAACAAGGCCACGATGTCGATCCTGAATTCGGCCTATGCGCCCAAGATCAACGGCTACCTGAAGGCCGGCAACCAGCTGGTGAGCTACTACGCCACCGGCAACCCGAGCGAGCCCAACTACACGGCCCTGGGCGGCGCCGACGACTGGGGCATCACGGACGACAGCCAATGGAACTGCGACGCCACCGGCGCCAATGCCGTGCAGGACCTGCCGGTGCCCGACAACACCCAGCCGGGCCTGGCCAAGTCGCCCTTTGCAGCCACCTGCACGCAGGCCGCCGCGGTGAACCACAACATCGTCGGCAGGCCGAACCTGTTCAATGCGATCACCAATGCCGGCCTGACCTGGCGCACCTACAGCGAATCGATGAACCCGGGCCAGGACTTCCGCACCGACAGCGTGGCCGATGCCGCCGTCACCGCCAAGGACAACGTCTACGCGCCGGGCACGCTGGGCGGCAACACCACGGCCATTGGCGACGCCACGCTCACACTGCCGCTGCCGGGCGGCCTGTACAAGACCAAGCACCACCCCGGCATGGCCTACCAGAACGTGCGCAGCGCGCCCGAATGGAAGTACAGCAACCGCACCATGGGCGGCGGCCAATGGGACGCGGCGCTGAAGAACAGCACCGACTACGCCATTCCCGCCAGCTACGACTACGACCAGCTCGGCACCGACCTGGCCAGCGGCAACGTCGGCAACCTGAACTTCCTGGTGCCGGACCAGTGCGACGACATGCACGGCATCAGCGTGAAGGGCGCGGGCGGCGTCGGCACCGCGAGCGACTGCGCCAGCGTGGCCAACAACGTGTCGACCAGCGCCGTCTCGCCGATCATCACGCGCGGCGACAACTACGTCGACTACACGGTCAAGCGCATCCAGGCTTCGCCGCTGTGGCAGAACCCGCAAAAGCGCGTGGCCATCGTGCTGATGTTCGACGAGGGCAGCGCCACCAGCGGCTTCAACTCGTGCTGCGGCTGGAACGTGTCGAACAGCACGGTCGCCAATCCGGTCAAGCAGAACGCGGACGGCAGCTGGTCGGTGGACGCGAGCATCAACAACTACACCAAGGGCAACCGCGGCCACGGCGAGAGCATCTTCGGCATCCTGACCAACCAGGCCGGCGCGCCCAAGGGCGTGTCCGACAGCGATGCCTACAGCCACTTCTCGTTCGTGCGCACGCTGCAGGACATGTTCCAGCTGGCCGACCCGGCGGTCGACGGCACGTACATGAACCGCTCGAAGTACACCGAGGCCTTCATCGCCCAGAACATCGTGAACCTGCCCGAATACGCGGGCAGCGCGGACACGCACTTCGACAGCGTGCGGCCGATCAACCATGCCTTCGTGATTCCGGCGGGCTACACGCAGAAGCAGTCGGGCGACGTGTCGACCACGGCGCAGGTCGGGCCGGACGCCAACCAGCTCAATGTCTGGTCGCTGAAGCAATGAGGCTGCGCCGTTCAGGCCCGAAAGGGCCGGCGGYAGCGGTGCGCGCGGGTCGGCTCGCGCTGGCGGCGCTCGGCGCGGGCGCGTTGCTGGTTGCATGCGGCGGCAGCAACGGCAGCGGCTCTGCCGCCGTGCCGCCGGGTGCGGTTGCGGCCGCCGCGGCTGCCGGTGCCGCAGCGACGCCGCCCGCGCTCTCCAGCACGCTGAGCCTTGCAGCGCAGGTGGGCCAGAAGATGTTCTTCGACAAGAACCTCTCGGGCTCCGGCGCCATGTCCTGCGCAAGCTGCCACGACCCGGCGCATGCGCACGCGCCGGCCAACGGTCTTTCGGTGCAGCTCGGCGGCCCGCACATGGACCGGGCCGGCCTGCGCGCCGTGCCCTCGCTGCGCTACAAGGACGTGACCCCGCCCTACGCCGACCTGCTGGACAACCCCGACGGCGTCAGCGTGCCGGGCCCGGGCGGCGGGCTGGCCTGGGACGGCCGCGCCGACACGCTGGCCGCCCAGGCCCGCATCCCGCTGCTCGACCCGCTCGAGATGGCCAACGCCAGCAGCGCCGACGTGGTGAAGAAGCTCCAGGCCGCCGACTACGCCCCGCTCATCGCCAAGGCCTTCGGTGCCAAGGCCTTCGACGACAGCGACGCCGCCTTCGCCAATGCGCTGCAGGCCTTGCAGGCCTACCAGCTCGAGGACAAGAGCTTTCATCCGTACAGCAGCAAGTTCGACCTGTACGCGGGCAACAAGATCGGCGGCGCGCTCACGCCCGCCGAAGCGCGCGGCCTCAAGGTGTTCACCAATCCGGACACCGGCAACTGCGCCTCGTGCCACTACCAGGGCGCGGGCCTCGGCGGCAGTTCCGCGCTGTTCACCGACTTCTCCTACGAGGCCATCGGCGTGCCGCGCAACGCCGGGATTCCCGCCAACAACAACGTGCAGTATTTCGACATGGGCGTGTGCGGCCCGATGCGCACCGACCATGCGCCGGCCGCGCCCAACGCCGCGAACGGCTTCTGCGGCATGTTCAAGGCGCCGACACTGCGCAACGTGGCAACGCGCACGGCCTTCTTCCACAACGGCGTGATGCATTCGCTGGAACAGGTCATCCGCTTCTACAACACGCGCGACACCCAGCCCGAGCTCTGGTATCCCACCGTGGGCGGCACGCCGAAGGCGAAGAACGACCCCGGCTTTCCGGCCTACGGCCTCGTCACCACCCAGTACACGGGCGGCAAGGTGCAAAAGTACGACGACCTGCCGGCCGCCTACGCATCGAACATCGACACGCAACTGCCGATGGACGGCCGCGCCGCGGGCTCGGCGCCCCCCATGTCCGAGCAGGACATGGCCGACCTGGTCTGCTTCCTCCACACCCTGAGCGACGCGGACACCCAACCCGCGGCGCCCGCGAAGCCCGGTGCCTGCGCCAACTGATCCCTTCTCCCTCTTCCATGAACAACAACAGAAAAATCCCCACGGCACTGGCTGCGGCCGCGCTCGCCATGCTCGCCGCTTGCGGCCCGCAGCAGCCCCAGGCCAATCTGCAGGACCTGACCGCCGCGATGAACACCTACCTCGCGGCCAAGGGCGACCTGTGCCTGGGCAAGACCCGCTGGCCCATCGACGTGCCGCAGCGCGAAGCCGGCACGCGCGCGCGCAACGCCGTGCAGATGCCGGTGCTGGAGCACCTGGGGCTGGTGAGCGCATCCGCGGCACAGGTCGGGGAAGCCAGGGAAGGCGAGCAGCCCACCCAGGTCACCGTCACGCGCTATGCGCTGACCGACGAAGGAAAGAAATACTTCCACGCGCGCGAGCCGCAGGGCGATTTCTGCGCCGCCCACCTGACGCTCGACAGGATCGTGGGCTGGGAAGCGGCCAAGGACGCGTCCGCCGTCGCCGTCACCTACACCTACAGGATCGATGCCGCACCGTGGACCGGCGATGCCGACGCGCAGAGGGTCTTTCCGATGGTGGACCGCGTGGTGCGCGGGGCCGGCACGATGCARCTCAAGCAGAACTTCAGGCGCACGCCCACTGGCTGGGCTGCAGAGGGCATCTGACCCGATGGATGCCGTGCTGCGCTTTTCGCCCGCGCTGAGCGACTGGGTGCTGCACAACCTGCGCCAGGGCTGCACGCCCGCGCAGGTGGTGCAGGCCATGCGCACGCAGGACATGCCGCCTGATGCGGCCAAGGCCATCGTCGACGCCTTCGTGTTCGCGCTGCGCACCGCGGGCCCCGTGCCGACCGATTCGGTCACGGTGGCGCCGGCCTACCGCCACGAAGCATCGCGGCTGCCGCCGGGCGCATCGATCCGCACCGCGGACCGCATCGTGCGCGTGGCGGCGCGCGCGGCGCAGCCGGCCCTCGCGGTGCTGAGCGACGTCTTCAGCGCCGAGGAATGCGAGGCGCTGATCGCACTGGCCCGGCCGCGGCTCGCGCCCTCGACCAGCGTCGATCCGCTGACCGGACGCAACCGCTTGGGGGCACAGCGCAGCAGCCTGGGCATGTTCTTCCGGCTGCGCGAAAACGCCTTCATCGCGCGGCTCGACGAACGCCTGTCCGAACTCATGGACCTGCCGGTGGAAAACGGCGAAGGCCTGCAGGTGCTGCACTACCCGGCCGGCGCGCAGAGCCTGCCGCACTTCGATTTCCTGGTGCCGTCGAACGCCGCCAACCAGGCCTCGCTGCAACGCAGCGGCCAGCGCGTGAGCACGCTCGTGGCCTACCTCAACGAGGTGGAAGAAGGCGGCGAAACGGTGTTTCCGGAGACGGGGTGGTCGGTGTCGCCGCAACGCGGCGGCGCGGTGTACTTCGAGTACTGCAACAGCCTCGGCCAGGTGGACCACGCATCGCTGCACGCGGGCGCGCCCGTGCTGCGCGGAGAGAAGTGGGTGGCGACCAAATGGATGCGGCAGCGGCGCTTCGTGGCCGCCGCCCAGGCGCCGCGCCCCTGAGGGCAACGCGCCCCTCGGGGCATTCGGATGCGTATCGGTTTGACTTTTATTTAGATATATCTAAAATAAGTCAGATACACATCGAGAAGGCATCGATCATGCGACATTTCCACTTCGGCCACCACCATCATCACCACTGCCACTCTCCGCGCGGCGAACACGAAGACGGCCTCTCGGGCGGTCGTGGACGCCACGGCGGCGAAGAGCGCATGCACGGCGGAGGCCGCGGCGGACGCGGCGGCGGACGGGTGTTCGGCCATGGCGGCCTGCGCTTCGTGCTGCTGCAGCTCATCGCCGACAAGCCCGCCCATGGCTACGAGCTCATCAAGGCTATCGAAGACCGCCTGGGCGGCAGCTACGCGCCCAGCCCCGGCGTGGTCTACCCCACCCTCACGCTGCTTGAGGAGATGGGCTACCTGAGCGTGGAAACGGCCGACACCGGCGGGCGCAAGCGCTACAGCATCACCGCCAGCGGCCGGGAATTCCTGGCCGCCAACCGCGACACGGCCGACGCCATGATGGCCCGCATGAGCGGCGGCGTCGACGGTGCCGGCCCGCGCGGCGGCCGCCCGCCGCAGGTCACGCGCGCCATCGAGAACCTCAAGCTCGCGATGCGCATGCGCCTCTCGGGCGTCCCCCTCACCGAACAACAAGCCCACGATTTCGCCGCGGTGCTCGACAGCGCCGCTCAACAGCTAGAGCGCATCTGAACTTCTTTTGAAATGACCGACTTCACAACCACTTCTGCTTCCACCACACCCGAACGCACGCCGCGCCGCGTGCGCCACGAGCTTCGCTTTCGCCAACTCACGGTCAAGACCGTGCAGCGCCTGACGCCGCACCTGATCCGCATCACGCTCACGGGCGACGACCTCGCGGGCTTCACGAGCCCGGGCTTCCACGACCACGCCAAGATCTTTTTCCCCGATGCCGTGACCGGCCTGCTCACGCTGCCGACCGTGGGGCCCGACGGCCCGGTGTGGCCCGCGAGCGGCCGGCCCACCATGCGCGACTACACGCCGCGCCGTCACGACGCCAGCGCCAACACGCTGGAGCTCGACTTCGCGCTGCACGACGCCGGCCCCGCCACGCAATGGGCCGAGCAGGCCAAGCCCGGCGATGTGCTCGGCGTGGGCGGCCCGCGCGGCTCGTTCATCGTGCCGACGGCCTTCGACTGGCACCTGCTGATCGGCGACGACACCGCCCTGCCCGCCATTGCGCGGCGCCTGGCCGAGCTGCCGGCCAGTGCCCGGGTGGTGGTGCTGGCCGAGGTCGACAGCAAAGCCGACCAGGTTCCGTTCGAGACGAAGGCGCAACTCACGCTGAAGTGGGTGCACCGCAACGGCGCCGAACCGGGCCTGAGCCCGGTGCTGATCGATGCGCTGCGGGCCATGGCGCTGCCGGCCGGCGACTTCCACGCCTGGGTGGGCTGCGAATCGGCGATTGCGAAGGCCTTGCGCGCGCACCTCGTGGGCGAGCGCGGCGCCAACCCCAAGTGGATCCGCGCCTCGGGCTACTGGCGGCGCGGTGCGGTGGCCACGCACGATACGCACGACGAGTGACCTGCTCCTTCCCCGGAAGGGGAGCGGGAAAGAAAAGGCTCAGAGCCAGCCCGCGCGCCTGAACCGGTAGTAGAGATAGCTGCAGGTGGCCGCAATCAGCACCAGGGCCACCGGATACCCATAGCGGAATTTCAGCTCCGGCATGTGCTCGAAGTTCATGCCCCAGATGCCCGCGAACGCGGTGCACACCGCAAAGATGCTGGCCCAGGCCGCCAGCCGCTTGGTGACTTCGCTCTCCTCGATCGTGACCATCGAGAGGTTCACCGAAATGGCCGTGCCGATGGTGTCGCGCATGGCGTCGATCGAGCCGTTGATACGCACCAGGTGGTCGGCCACGTCGCGAAAATATTCCTGCGAGCTCATGCAGATCTGCGGCACCCGCCCGCCATGCAGCTTGCCCGCCGCCTCGGCCAGCGGCGCCACCGCGCGCTTGAGGATCATGCTGCGCCGCTTCAGGTCGTACAGCTGCTTGATCTTGTCGCGCGCCGCGCCGCCCTGCGTGAAGATCTGCTGCTCGATGGATTYGAGCTCCACCTCGAGCGCATCGATCACCGGAAAGTAACGGTCGACCACCGCATCCATCAGCGCATACAGCACGAAGCCCGCGCCATTGCGCAGCAGCTCGGGCTCGCGCTCGCAGCGCTCGCGCACGCCCAGGAAGCCCTGCTGGCTGCGGTTGCGCACCGACAGCACGTAGTTCTTGCCGACGAACACGTCGACCTCGCCCACGTTCACGCAGTGCTCGCCCTCGGCAGAGGGCTCGACCAGGTGCATCACGACGAAGAGCGAATCGCCGTATTCCTCGACCTTGGGCCGCTGGTGGCCGTGCTGGGCGTCTTCCACCGCGAGCGGATGCAGGCTGAACTCCTCCTGCATCTGGGCCAGCTCCTGCGGCGTGGCGTCGCTCAGCGCCACCCAGACGAAGCAGCCGGGCCGGGAGATGTACTCGCTGATGTCCTCGACCGGAATGTCGGCGAGCTTGGCGCCGTTCTCGTAGGCCACGCAGTTGATCAGCATCGGTACTCGTCCATGGTCGGTCTGGAAGGAAGCGGGTCAGGCCACCGCATCCGGATTGGAAGCCGCGGCCAGCTGCCCGGTGGCCGCCAGCGCGGCATCGATGGCCTCGGTCTCGCGCCTGAGCAGGGCGAGCCCCTTTTCGGCAAGCGCGCTGTGGCTTGCCACGTCGGCCCACAGGCTCGCGGCGGCTTCGGCGCATGTCAATGAGGTGAAGCGGATGCGGCCCTTTGCCAGCTCGGCGAAGCGTTTYTCGCGCAGCGGGTCCGCCCGGTCCCAGGCGCCGCCGATGAGCACGCGCCGGCCGCGCTTGATGCGGGGTTCGCGCTCGGCAAAGAAAGGCAACTTGGCGGACACCCAGCCCGGCAGCCCGGAGTCCAGCGCGGTGTCGAAGGCAGTGGGGGCGGTGTGCGTCTTTGCGAAGCCGCGCAAGGTGCCGAGCTGGTAGAGCACCGGGTCTTTCGCGCCGCCTTCCACCGGCTTGATGATGGACGCGCCATTGCCTGCCCGGCCGTCCGGCCGTTTCGATTTGCGCAGGTCGGCGAGCTGGGCCGGCGCCATGCAGAGGTACAGCGCGGCGAGTTCTGCGGGCACGGTGGCGGTGTCGGGCAGCGCGTCCGCTTCGGGGCCTTTGAATTCATCCGTGTGGACCATGGGCGCCTTGTTTCTTTCGCGCGGGGTTCGCGCCGGCGGATTTTAAAGGTGGGGCGCCGGCCCGGCCGAGGCATTCGCGTCCCCGATAATCGTCCGAGTGAAAACGACGACCGCGCAACCCTCCCCCTCCACCAGCGACTTCTCCGGGCATACGCCCATGATGGCGCAGTACCTGGGCCTCAAGGCGAACCATCCGGACACCCTGCTGTTCTACCGGATGGGCGATTTCTACGAGCTGTTCTGGGCCGACGCCGAAAAGGCCGCGCGCCTGCTCGACATCACGCTCACCCAGCGCGGCCAGTCGGCCGGCCAGCCCGTGGTGATGTGCGGCGTGCCCTTCCATGCTGTCGACACCTATCTTGCGCGGCTCATCAAGCTGGGCGAATCGGTGGCCATCTGCGAGCAGGTGGGCGAAGTCGGCGCGAGTAAGGGCCCGGTCGAGCGCAAGGTGGTGCGGGTGGTCACGCCCGGCACGCTGACCGATTCGGAACTGCTCAACGACAAGAGCGAATCGCTGCTGCTCGCAGTGCATGCGGGCACGCGCAACTTCTGCGGCCTGGCCTGGCTCAGCGTGACCGGCGCGGAGCTGCGGCTGGCCGAATGCCCGGCCGATGCGCTCGAAGCCTGGATCGCGCGCATCGCGCCGAGCGAGCTGCTCTACAGCGCCGAGGTGACGCCGGCCTTCGAGCAGCGCCTGAAGGCCGCGCGCGCGGCCACGCCCTTCACGCTCTCGATCCGCCCCGCGTGGCAGTTCGACGGCGGGCTGGGCGAACGCAAGCTCAGCGAGCAGATGGGCAGCAACAGCCTCGCCGCCTGGAATGCCGAATCGCTCGCCAACGCGCATGCCGCCGCGGCCGCGCTGCTGGGCTATGCCGAGCACACGCAGGGCCGCGCGCTGTCGCATGTGCAGCGCCTGTCGGTGGAGCGCGACGGCGACCTGGTCGAGCTGCCGCCCACCACGCGGCGGAACCTCGAACTGGTGCAGACATTGCGCGGCGAAGACTCGCCCACGCTGTTCTCGCTGCTCGACACCTGCATGACGGGCATGGGCAGCCGCCTCGTGAAGCGCTGGCTGCTGTCGCCGCGGCGCGACCGCAGCGAGGCGCAGGCCCGGCTCGAAGCCATTGCGGCGCTCCAGTCCACGGTGCTGGGCGGCACCRCCGCGCCCTGGCGCACCTTGCGCGAACAGCTCAAGAACACCAGCGACGTGGAACGCATCGCGGCGCGCATCGCGCTCAGGCAGGTGCGTCCGCGCGAACTGCTCGCGCTGCGCCTCGCACTCGCGAAGGCCGAGCAGCTGGCCCCGGCGCTTCCGGCGTCCGGCGAACTGCTGGGCCGCATCATCGAACGGCTCGCGCCGCCGCCGGGCTGCGCCGACCTGCTGGCGAGTGCGATCAAGCCCGATCCCTCGGCGCTGGTGCGCGACGGCGGCGTGATCGCCACCGGCCACGACGCCGAGCTCGACGAGCTGCGCGCGATCAGCGAGAACTGCGACGATTTTTTGCTGAAGCTCGAAGTCAGCGAACGCGAGCGCACCGGCATCAGCAACCTGCGGGTGCAGTTCAACCGCGTGCACGGCTTCTACATCGAGGTCACGCAAAGCGCGCTCTCCAAGGTACCCGACAACTACCGCCGCCGCCAGACGCTGAAGAATGCCGAGCGCTTCATCACGCCCGAGCTCAAGGCCTTCGAGGACAAGGCCCTGAGCGCGCAGGACCGGGCCCTCGCCCGCGAGAAGTGGCTCTACGAGCAATTGCTCGACGCGCTGCAGCCCTCGGTGCCGGCGCTCACGCAGCTGGCCGGCGCCATTGCCACGCTCGATGCGCTGTGCGCGCTGGCCGAGCGCTCGCACACGCTGCACTGGCGCGCGCCGAGCTTCGTCTCGCACCCCTGCATCGAGATCCAGCAGGGCCGCCATCCGGTGGTGGAAGCGCGGCTGGCCGAAAAATCGTCGGGCGGCTTCATCGCCAACGACACGCAGCTCGGGCCKCAGCAGCGCATGCAGGTCATCACCGGCCCCAACATGGGCGGTAAGTCAACCTACATGCGGCAGGTGGCGATCATCGTGCTGCTGGCTTCCATCGGCTCGCACGTGCCGGCGGCCGCCTGCCGGCTCGGGCCGATCGATGCCATCCACACCCGCATCGGCGCCGCGGACGACCTGGCCAACGCGCAGTCGACCTTCATGCTCGAGATGACCGAGGCCGCGCAAATTTTGCACAGCGCCACCGCCCAGTCGCTGGTGCTGATGGACGAGATCGGCCGCGGCACCAGCACCTTCGACGGCCTGGCGCTGGCCGCGGGCATCGCGGCCCAGCTGCACGACCGCAGCAAGGCCTTCACTCTCTTTGCCACCCACTACTTCGAGCTGACCGAATTCCCGGCCACGCACCACTGCGCCGTGAACATGCACGTGAGCGCCACCGAGGCGGGCCGCGACATCGTGTTCCTGCACGAAATGCAGCCCGGCCCGGCCAGCAAGAGCTACGGCATCCAGGTGGCGCGGCTCGCCGGCATGCCGGCCGCGGTGGTCAACCACGCGCGGCAGGCGCTCGAGGCGCTCGAGTCGCAGCACGCCCAGACGCGCGCGCAGGTCGACCTGTTCGCCCCGCCCCCGGCGGCCGAAACGCCCATGGCCAGCGCCGTAGAATCCGCCCTGGCCGCGCTCGATCCCGATGCGATGACGCCACGGGAGGCGCTCGACGCGCTCTATGCCTTACAAAAACTGAACACGCGCGAACGCGGCGCCGCGTAGCGGGCATCCTTCGTGCGAGATGAAAAAATGACTTATTGCGTAGGCATCAAACTCAACGCCGGCCTGGTGTTTCTCTCCGACTCGCGCACCAATGCGGGTGTGGACCACATCAGCACCTTCCGCAAGATGATCGTCTACGAGCAGCCGGGCGACCGCGTCATGGTGCTGCTGTCCTCGGGCAACCTGAGCATCTCGCAGTCGGTGCGCGAAATTTTGCAGATCGAGGAACTGCGCGAAACGCGCGAAGACGGCTCGCAGGGCGACCCCATCACCATCTGGAACGCCAAGAGCATGTTCGATGCCGCGCGCGTGCTCGGTTCGGCCGTGCGCCACGTGTACGACCGCGACGCCGAGGCGCTCAAGCATGCGGGGCTGGACTTCAACGTGTCCTTCATCTTCGGCGGGCAGGTCAAGGGCGAAGGCATGCGCCTGTTCCTGGTCTATGCGGCCGGCAACTTCATCGAGGCCACCACCGAGACGCCCTACTTCCAGGTGGGCGAGTCGAAGTACGGCAAGCCGGTGCTCGACCGCGTGCTCACGCCCGAGACCCCGCTGGACGAAGCCGCCAAATGCGCGCTGGTGTCGATGGACTCGACCATGAAGTCGAACCTCTCGGTGGGCCTGCCGCTCGACCTGGTGGTGTACGAGGCCAACAAGCTCGAGACCGACCGCGTGATCTGCATCGACGCCGACAACCCCTACTACCGCATGATGCACAACAGCTGGGGCCAGAAGCTGCGCGAGGTGTTCGACAGCATCGAGGACCCGGTGTGGGACGACTCCGCCACCGAGCATCCGCTGAAGATGCCGGCCACGCGGCACAGCCCGCTGCGCAAGATCTCGACGCCCGACGAAAAGCTGATCTGAAGCCGACCGCGGCCATGCCGATGCCTCCCGTCGTGTTCTCGCACGGCAACAGCTTTCCCGCGAGCACCTACCGCGTCGTCCTGGACAGCCTGCGCAGCCGCGGCTTCGAGGTCGATGCCATCGAGAAATTCGGGCACGACCCGAAGTACCCCGTCACCGACAACTGGCCGCACCTGGTGCAGCAGCTGGCCGACTTCGCGCAGCGGCATGCCGACCGCGCCGGCGGCCCGGTGTTCCTGGTCGGCCATTCGCTGGGCGGAATCCTGAGCCTGATGTGCGCGGCGCTGCATCCGGCGCTCGCTTGCGGCGTGGTGCTGCTCGACTCGCCGGTCCTCAGCGGCTGGCGCGCGAACACGCTCAACGTGGTCAAGCGCACACCGCTCATGAAGAGCATTTCGCCCGGCGCCATCAGCCGGAAACGCCGCAACAGCTGGGCGCACCGCGAAGCGGTGTTCGAGCACTTCCGCAGCAAGAAGGCCTTTGCCAGGTGGGACGAGCAGGTGCTGCACGACTACATCGACCACGGCACCTTCGCGAGCGAAGACATGCGCGAGCTGAGTTTCGACCGCGACGTGGAAACAGCCATCTACGACACCCTGCCCCACAACCTGGGCGCGCTGCTGCGCCGCCATCCGCTCAAGTGCAAGGCGGCCTTCATCGGCGGGCGCCAGTCCGCCGAGATGAAGCAGGTGGGCATGGCCATGACCCAGAAGGTCACCCGGGGACGCATCGCCATGCTCGACGGCACGCACCTGTTTCCCATGGAAAAGCCGCTGGCCACCGCGGCGGCGGTGGAAGCGGCGCTGCGCAACCTGATGGGCTGATCGCACGGAAACATATGTCCAATTCCAGGCCGGAAGCCGTCGAAGGCGTTTCCTTGAGCCCTTCGCTGGTGGTCGAAGACGATCCCGCGATGCGCGAGCGCCTGGGCCATGTGCTGGCCACGCTCGGCCACGGCGCGCCGCAGATCGCCTGGGCCGACAGCATTGCCGCGGCCAAGGAACTGCTCGATGCGCAGAGCTTCGGCATCGCGCTGGTCGACATCGGACTGCCGGACGGCAGCGGGGTCGAACTGATCGGCTGGATGCAGGCGCAGCATCCCAAGGTGCCCGCGGTGGTGATCTCGGCCTTCCGGACCGAGGACGTCATCTTCGCGGCGCTGCGGGCCGGCGCCATCGGCTACCTGCTGAAGGACCGCGACGATCTCGAACTGGGCATTGCGCTTCGCAGCATCGAGCAGGGGGGCTCGCCGATCGATCCGGCCATTGCGCGCCATATCCTCGGCTGGCTTGCGGCGCAGCTGCCTTCGCCGCCCGCCGTGCCGGCGGCCGATGCACCCGCTGCGCTGCCCGTCGCGCTGACGCCGCGGGAGCGCCGGATCCTCGAACTCGTGGCGCAGGGGCTGAGCAACCGCGACATGGCCGAATCGCTGTCGATCTCCCGGCTGACCGTGGAATGCCACACCAAGAACATCTACCGCAAGCTCGCCGTCAGCTCACGCACCGAGGCCGTCTACCAGGCCCGCAGGCACGGCTTGCTGGACTGAGGGCACGCGTTCTTCCCTGCGCGCCTCACCACGAATAGCCGGCCTGCACGCGGGCGGCAATGCGGTTGCTGCTGCCGCTGCTGGTGGCGGTGGAAACCCCCAGCCCCAGGTTCAGGTTGTCGTTGACCTGGTAGCCGAAGGCAAAGCCGATGGCCGCTGCGCCGGCGTAGTTGCCGACCGCCGCACCCATCCATTTCTTGCCCGCCGACAGGGCCGGCATCGACGGCATGGCCAGTGCCGACGCCACGCCCTGCGCGGCAAAGGCGTTCGCCTGGCTGGTCGCGCTGCTCACCGCCTGCTGCAACTGGTTGACGTTGACGGCATCCGTGCCCAGCACGCCGGGGGCGACATTCGCAATGCCGCGCAACTGCCCGGTSGCCGCATTGCCCACCGACACGGTGTTGTCGCGGTCCGCCACCGACCCCTGGCCCAGCGCCACCGCATTGCTGCCCGAGGCCAGCGTGTTGGCGCCCAGCGCGACCGCGTTGTTGCCGGTGGCCACCGCGTTGTTGCCCACGGCCGTGGTGGGATCGGCCAGCGCCCTGGCGCCGGCACCGATGGCCACCGAGCCGGCGTGGCGGGCCTCGGCGCCGCTGCCCAGCGCGGTGGTGCCCTCGCCATCGGCAATGGCGTTGGTGCCCATGGCCGTGGCACCCGCGCCGGTGGCCTTGCTGCCCGTGCCGCAGGTCACGCTGCCCCCGCTGAAGCTGCACAGGCCGTTGGCAAGGGCCTGGTTCATGACGCTCTGCAGGGCAGTCACCTGCTGCATCGTGAAGCTGTTGGAGGCCGTGACGGCGCCTTGCTCCGCCTGCTGGACCTGCCCGACGTTGGCGGCATCCGTTGCGGCGGTGCCGGCGCGCACGTTGTTGAGCGTGGTTCCCGCGCCGTCGTTGGCATTCAGGCTGACGCTCGTACCGCCCGGGCCGTACTGGACCGAGTTGTTGGCCACGCCCAGGGCGGTGTTCGCCGTGCCCTGGGCGGCAGCCGCCGCGGTCTGGGCACCGTTGGCCGTGGCCTGAGCAGTGGCCGCATTCGCGAGCGCAGTATTTGCCGTGCCCTGGGCGGCAACGGCCGTGGTCTGCGCGGTGCCTGCGTTGGCGAGCGCGGTATTTGCTGTGCCCTGCGCAGTAGCCGCCGCGGTCTGGGCGCCGTTGGCCGTGGTCTGCGCGGTGCCTGCGGTGGCAAGCGCGGTGTTCGCCGTGCCCTGGGCCAGCGCCGCATCGGCCTGGGCAAGAACCGCGGAGCCCGTGGCGGCGCTGGCAGTTGCCTGCGCCAGGTCCGCAGCGTTTTGCACGGCGTACAGCTGGCTGCCGTTGACAGCGTCGGTGCTCGTGGAGTTCACCGATCCGGCGCTGACGTTGACCAGGCCGCGCGTCTGGCCGGTGGACCCGAAGGACACCGTGTTGGCCGCCGTGGCAACGGAATTCGCGCCAATGGCCACGCCGCCGGTCGCGCCGCTCGCGACCCGGCTGCCGGTGCCGATCGCCACGCCGCCCGTTGCCAGGGCGGCCGCGCCCGAAGCACCTGCGTTGGCGCCGCCGATCGCGGTGCTGCCGTTGCCGGATGCCACGGCGCCCTGGCTGGCGCCCGAGGCGCTGCCGATGGCGATGGCGGCATTGCCCGAAGCCTGCGCGCCGCTGCCGCCCGCCGGGCCGGTGTAGAGGCAGCAACTCTCGGTGCCCGCGCCACCTGCGCCGAGCGCAATCGCGCCGCCGGCCGTGGCCTGGGCGCCACGTCCCCCTG
>NZ_JBFTPJ010000010.1:0-17864 GCF_056398445.1 Variovorax sp. 01T439_2 | reverse complement strand
GTGCTGCAGAAACTGGGGTTGTATCTTTCGGCGTGGGCATTCCGGGCTTCTGTTCAATGGTGTTGCGCAAGACGCGCTCAGGCGGCGGGGGCTTCGAGCTCGAAAGCCGCACTGATGATAAGACCCAGCTCGTCGCCGATCATCGGGAGCGCGGCGGTCACGCCGTAGTCGCTGCGGCGGATGCGGCCCCGGATGTCGAAGCCGACCGTGTAGACCTGCTTTGCCGGGTTCATGCCGGCGCCGATGAAGCTCACGTCGAATGTGGCGCTGCGCGTCACGCCATGCAGGGCGAGGGCGCCGGCCACCTGGAATGAATTCGCAGCCAGGGAAAGCGGCGCGGCAAAGTCGAAGGAGACCAACGGAAACCGCTCGGCGTCCAGCCAGTCGCGGCTTTTGAGTTCGCCGTCCAGGATGGGACTCGTGGTCCYCACGTTGGCGACGGGCACGGACACCGCGAGCCGCGTGTCGCTRCCGTGTGCCGACAGCGGAATGTCGAGCGTGCCGCAAGGGCCCGTGAATTCRCCGAAATAGGTCGAGATGCCGAAGTGCGACACCCTGAACAGCACCTGCGAATGTGCGGGATCGACGACGTAGCGTCCGCGGCTGATGTCGGCCAGGTTCGTCGAGGCGAGTGTGGAGAGTACGGAGCTGTCGGGCATGGCGTCATCAGGATGGGAGAGGAGAGCCGTGGGGCAGGAACCCCCCGGCCGCATCCCGATGTGGCCGAAGGTGGTCTTTGTGTCAGCGTGCCGGCTTGGGCAGCGCGAACCAGGCTTCGAAGCCGAGCGCGCCGATGCGCGGGTTGGGGCCCGGCACCAGCGTTTCGTCCTTCAGCTCCGCACCGAAGTAGCGCGCGTGCACGTCCTGGACGACCTTGCGCGGATCGCTGGTCTTGGCGAGAAAGCGCTGCACCAGGTCGGACAGGCGAACGCGCTCGGGGCCGGCAATCTCGACCACGCCATTCACCGGCTTGCCCAGGGTGTAGTCGGCCACGGCAGTTGCGACGTCGTCCGATGCGATCGGCTGCACGAAGGCCGGCGAGAGGCGCACGGTGTCGCCGTCGGTGCCCGACTGCGCAATGCCACCGAGGAATTCGAAGAACTGCGTCGAATGGACGATGGTGTAGGGAATCTTCGATTCGCGGATCAGCTTTTCCTGCGCGATCTTGCCGCGGAAGTAGCCGCTTTCGGAGAGGCGGTCGGTGCCGACCACCGACAGCGCGACGTGGTGCTTCACGCCGGCCACGGCTTCCGCGGCCAGGAGGTTGCGCCCCGAGGTCTCGAAGAATTCGAGCACGGCCTTGTCCTCGAACGAAGGCGAGTTGGCCACGTCCAGCACCACCTGCGCGCCCTTGAGGGCCTCGGCCAGGCCTTCGCCGGTGATGGTGTTGACGCCCGATGCGGGCGATGCGGCAACGACCTCATGGCCGGCTTCGCGCAGCTTGCTGACGACCTTGGAGCCGATGAGGCCCGAGCCGCCGATGACGACGATCTTCATGGTGATTTCCTTTGACCCGCAAGGGGCTGGTTGGTTGGCGAAGGTGGTTCCCGGCGGCGCGGATCAGGCGAGCTTTGCCTTGTCCAGGCCGAAGACCTTGTCCGAGGCGCCGGGCACGCTCTTGAAGCCGATGTTCAGGCGGCTCCATGCGTTGGTGGACATGATGAGGAAAGTGAGGTCGGAGATTTCCTTCTCCGACAGCTGCGTGCGCACGCGCTCGTAGATGTCGTCGGGCACGCCCTGTTCGGGCAGCCTGGTCAGCACCTCGGTCCAGGCCAGCGCCGCACGTTCGCGCGGAATGAACAGCGTCGATTCGCGCCATGCGGCCAGGTGGTACAGGCGCAGCTCGCGCTCGCCCTGGATCCTGGCCTGCTTGACGTGCATGTCCAGGCAGAACGCGCAGCCGTTGAGTTGCGAGGTGCGGATCGACACCAGGTTGCGGATCGGCTCTTCGATGGCGCCTTCCTTGATCGCGTTGAGGAACTCGACGAACTTCTTGAAGAGTTCGGGCGATTGCTCGACATAGTTGATACGTTGGGTCACGACTAACTCCTGGAATGGGTGGCGGATGCCTGGACTCGGAACGGCTGAGTCATCCGTCTTGCGAAGACCGCGCAGACAGGAGGTAGCGTAGATTGGAGAAGGTGCCCCCGGTAGCCATGTGCGGGGCTTCACGGTGTTGCCCAGCGCGCAACAATCCGGCCAGGGACTCGGCATGTTTCCGAAATGGCACCAGCCGAAGGCGAAATCCGGCGCGGCTGCGTCCTAGAATTTTTTGGACGCTTGCGGCAATGCGGCGTCCTCCATTCACTTTCGGAAAGTCCATCAAATGATCAAGCACATCACCGTCATGACGGCCGCCTTCCTGGCCGCGGCGAGCGTCTTCGCGCAATCGGCGGAGAACCAGGCCATCACCGACAGCAAGCCCCAGGTGCGGGCCCAGGCCAGGGTGGCGGCCAAGGCGCCAGGCAGGGCCGCCGTGGCCTCGGGCGACACGGTCAAGACCGCCGAAGGCGGCGCAATCGGAACCGACACGGCCGCCATTGCCGGCGAGAAGCGCCACCAGACGCGCGATACGCGCAAGCCGAATCGCCGCAAGCCCGTTCCCGGCGGCACGCCCGAGTGAAGCTGCGAATCGCCTGAGGCCCATCGCAGGAAGCCCGCCAGTCACTCACTGGCGGGCTTCGTCGCATGGGACCTTCAGGGGGCACTGGCTGCCGCAAGGGCGCGGCCGCGGACCATGTCTTCGATTGCGCGCAGCACATCGGCCGGCTCTGCGCGCTTCCGGATGTCCTCCTCGATGTGGGCGAAACGGATGCGGCCATCCTCATCGATCACATAGGTCGCCGGAACCGGCAACACCCACAGGCCGTTGCCGTTCAGGACGGGAATGTCGGTGCCCACCGAGCCGTAGAAGCTGACGAGCTCGGGCGGGAGCGTGAAGGCCAGCTCGAAGCCGCTGGCGGCTTCGAGGTTGGAATCGCTGAGCACGGTGAACGTGAACTGGTTGTCCTCGGCCGTACGCATCGAATGGTCGGGCGTCTGCGGCGAGATCGCCAGGAGCGTGGCGCCGAGCCGCGCCAGGTCGTCCGCCCGCTGGTGCCAGGCCCGCAGCTGGAGGCTGCAGTAGCCGCACCAGCCGCCGCGGTAGAACACCAGCACGAGCGGGCCCTTGCGCCATTCGTCCGACAGTCGGACCAGGCGGCCGGCACCGTCCGGCAGGGTCGCGTCGGGCGCAAGGTCGCCGGCGCGCTTGGCACGGGCGGCGATGCCCGTGGCGTCGAACACCGCATCGGCGGCGCTGTCAGACGAGCTTGTGGTCGACATAGCACCATCTCCAGGATTCGCCGGGCTCCGCGGACTGAATGACCGCATGGCCGGTTTCGTGGAAGTGGCCGGTCGCGTGCTTTCCCTGCGAGGAGTCGCAACATCCGACGTGGCCGCAACTGAGGCACATGCGCAGGTGGACCCAGCGGCCGCCGGAACGCAGGCATTCCTCGCAACCTGTGGTGGTTGGCGTGACCGGGCGGACCTGCTCCAGGTGGGGGCAGCCGGCGGTCATGCGCACACCTTTGCATGCAAGGGGGTGAGGGGGGCGGAATTTTTCATGGCGTTTGCAGGTTGTGTATCTACAGATCGAGCCGGATCGCGCCATTGCTGACATAGCGCGAGAAATTCTCGAAGGGAATGGCCGCCTGGCCGCGGTAGTTTTCGTCCCGCCAGCTGAAGACCGTGTCCATCCGCGAGACCTCGATCTCCACGAGGCCCCGGCGCACTTCGAGCTCGGCGCCGTCGCCTTCGCTGTACTCCACCAGCCCGACCACTTCGGCGTTCAGCGTGGTGGCCAGGTTGTCGCGGATCCGTTCGTTCAGGCGCATCAATTGATCGGGCGCGCTGTGCGCGCGCTCGGTGCGCGGCGCCAGCCCTTCCTCCATCACGAGGGCCGCATGCACGCCCTCGTCGGCATGCATCCGGCGAACGAAGGCCGTCAGGTTCTCGAAGCCGTGCAGCCCGACCTTCGTGCCGATGGCCCAGCGCAGCATCACGAAGTGGTACGCGTCGGCAATGGAGCGCCGGCCCGTGAGCCATTCGCGGCCTTCGAGCTGCGCATCGAGCCGCCCAAGGTACTCGCGCACGTGGCCGCGTGCCGTGGCGGCCAGCTGCGCCGCCAGGCCGCCGTCCGGCAGGTAGCGCTCGGGAAAGAAGATCGGCCTGAACGCCTTGTGCACATCGGAGTTCAGGAAGCCGAGCCAGCGCATCACCTCCGCCCGCGCGCGCGGCGAACCGTCGCCCGCCAGTTGCAGCTGCGGATGCAGGTCCGCGAGGTAGCCGAGGATGGCGACGTTCTCGCTCAGCGTGAAGTCGCCGTGCACGAGCAGCGGCACCACGCCGGCCGGGTTGAGCGCCAGGTACTCCGGCATCTTGATGCTGCGGCGGTCCATGCGCACCGCCTCGTAGGGCTGGCCGGACCACTCGAGCACGATGTGGTCGGCCAGTGCGCTGGCTCCGGGCATGTAGAAGAGTTTCATGGCAGAGGTCCTGTGTACTTGTGCCGGCCCCCTGTTGCAGGAAGCAAGGGATGCCTTCCACCCGCCGCGTCGCCGTGTTGCTGGTCGGATTTACGCGGGGACACCGCGCCGACGTGAGTCTGTCCCGTGCACGAACGGGTGGAAAGTGCACGCCTCATTACAGCCGCCTCGGCGATCTGACACCCGTCATCTTCGTTGCGGCGGGTGGAATGCAACCGGTGGGTTATTTCACTGGAATGAAGAACTCGGCACCCTTGTTCTTCACGAGCATGACGACGAACTTCGCAGGCTTGGTCTTGCTCGCGTTGCGGCCGACGGTGTGGATGTCGTCGGGGCCTTCGTAGAAGGTGTCGCCGGCCTTCAGCGTCACTTCCTTGCCGCCCTTCACGCCCATCACGATCGAGCCTTCGAGCACGTAGACGTAGCTGTGGGCGTCGTGGCGATGCACCGGATCGACGGCGCCCGGCGGATAGTCCACCGTGATCATCAGCACTTCCTTGCCGGGGATGTCCTTCATCTCCTGGGTCATCAGCGGCGTCACCTTGGCGTTCTTGGGCGTGCCGTGCGAGGCGGCGTTCTGGGCCGTTGCTGCGCCCGCGGCGAACAGCAGTGTCAGTCCGATGCTTCTTGCAATCTTGATCATGGTCTTGCCTTCTTTGATGCGATGGATGAATCGTAGGATCGGGTGGCACGGCGCGGTAGGCCTGTGCGATGGATCACGGTGTTGTCCGCAAGGCACCAATCGCGCGTTGGCTGTGCGGCCCGCGTTCAGGCCGGTGGCTCGCCTTCCACAGGCTCGAAGCGCGCTCCGCCTTCGAGCGTGCGGTGAACGGGGCATCGCTGCGCCATGTCGAGCAGCTGTGTGCGTTGCGCCTCCGTGATGGCGCCGTCGATCGACACCCGCCGGCTGAAGACGTCGGGCGGGGAGATTGCCTTGTCCTTGCGGTGGTTGACCGCGGTGCGGATGCGCGTGACCGGCCAGCCCTTGCTGTCGGCGTAGTGGCGCAGCGTCATGGTCGTGCAGGCGGCGAGCGCGGACGACAGCAGGTTGTAGGGTGTCGGGCCCGAACCGAGCCCGCCCACCGTCTCGGGTTCGTCCGCGAGCCAGCGCGAGCCGCCCGAGCGCAGCGCGAGCTGGAATTTTCCGAGGCCCGTTTCTTCTGCCTCGGCATCCGCCGCCACCGGGCGGCCAGCGGCGGGCTCGGGCAGGTAGCGGTCCGCCCAGGTTGCGATGAGGCGCGCGACCTGTTCGGCGTCCTCGCGCTTCGACAGCAGGTGGTCCGCATCGTCGAGCGAGACGAAGCTCTTGGGGTGCCTCGCTGCCAGAAAGATGCGCGTGGCGTTCTCGATGTCGACCGTGCGGTCCTGCGGCGCATGGAGCAGCAGCAGCGGCCGGTGCAGGGCCGCGATGCGCGCCCCCGGGTCATGCGTGCGCAGGTCGTCCACAAAGGCCTTGCCGACCGCCATCGGCCGCCCGACCACCTGGACCAGCGCCTGTTCCTCGGTCTGCAGGCGCGCAAGACCCGCGGGGTCCAGCAGGTGCAGCACCTGCGCCACATCGAACGGCGCGGCAATGGTCGCGATGGCGTGCGCGCCCGCAATGCGGTCCGCCGCAGCGAGCATGGCGGAGCCGCCGAGGCTGTGGCCGATGAGCAGGCGGGGCGGCATACCGGCGGCCTCCATGGCGCTGGCGGCCGACACCAGGTCCTGCACGTTCAGCGAGAAGCTCGCGTCGGCGAAATTCCCTTCGCTGCCGCCCAGCCCGGTGAAGTCGAAGCGCAGCACCCCGATCCCCACGCTGGCCAGCGTCCGCGCGATGCGCACGGCCGCGAGGTTGTTCTTGCCGCAGGTGAAGCAGTGCGCGAACAACGCCCAACCCCGCGGGATGCCCTCCGGCATTTCAAGGCTGCCCGACAGGCGGTGTCCGTTCCGGTTGAGGAATTCGAAGGGGCGGGTGGGCACGGGGCGTGTTCCTGGCGCTCAGGCTTCGAGCACGGTCGAGTCGCGCCAGCACAGCGCCGAGAGCACGGCGCCTTCGCCGTCGATCTCGAACTCTTCGGGCAGCGGCCCGTCGATGCGTTCCAGTTGCACGGCGTCCGCCAGCCGCTCGCGCAGGTCGCGCGCCCATCGGCTGCCGTGGGCCATCCAGGCGGGGCTGATCTCGTCGCCGTCTGGCGAGGGTTCCAGCAGCACGATGACGCGCAGCATGGGCTCGTCCACCGCGCGGATCGCCCACAGGCGCCGCACGGCGGGCTGTTCTGCGTACCAGCGGGCGAGTGCGCTCGACGTGGCGCAGCCCGGTGGGGTGGCTTCGAGGGAAGAGGCCAGCGAGAGTCTCATGGCGTACCCCGGCTTACTGTGGCATGCTGCGCTCGGCGTCCAGCGCGGCTTGCACGCCGGCGTCGGCGTCCATCATCCGGGCGAAGCGCGCGAGGTTGTCCAGGCCCTGCATGTCGACCTTCTTGGCCGCCGACCAGCGCGAGAGCACGAACAGGTACGGGTCCGCGATGGACCGTTCGCCGGTCAGCCAGTCGCGCCCCTCGAGCTGGCCGTCCAGCCGCGCGAGGTATTCGCGCACATGGCCGCGCGCGTTGTCCGCAAGGACGGGCGCCATCGCCGCGTCTTTCAGGAAGCGCTGCGGCGTGAAGATCGGCTTGAACGCCTTGTGCACGTCCGAGTTGAGAAAGCCCAGCCAGCGCATGACCTCGGCGCGCGCTCGCGGCGAGCCGTCGCCCAGCAGGCGCGCCTCGGGGTACAGGTCGGCCAGGTAGCCGAGGATGGCGACGTTCTCGGTGAGCGRGAGATCGCCGTGCGCCAGCAGCGGCACCGTGCCGCCCGGATTGATGGCAAGGTAGTCGGGCGACTTGATGCTGTCCAGGCTCATTCGAACCGGCTCGTGGTCGGCGCCGATCCACTGGAGAACGATCAGGTCGGCGAGGGAGCAGGCGCCGGGCATGTGATAGAGCTTCATGAGAGATTCCGTTGGTTCGATGCGACGATGCTAGGCAGGCGTGCGCCGCAGCGGTAGGCATGCGCCGGGGCGCACCGTGTTGCCGCGGGCGCACCAATCGCGGGGCGGCGCGCCGATGCATTGGTGCGCGCAGGGCAACACCGCGGTCACGCCCCGGCACCTGGCGCCGCCGGCAGGGCGCTCCTACGATCCCTGGTGAACCCGACACCTGGAGCACGCATGCCATCGACCGAACACGGCGAGTCCGACGGCGACGCCGGCCTCCTGCGCCATTCACTGGCCGATGTGCACGGCCCGGCCCACCGACAGCCCCAGCACGCACATCGCCAGGCACAGCACCAGGCAGGCCGCGAGCGGCATCGTCCAGTTGCCCGCGGCTTCGTGCAGGAAGCCGACCAAGGTCGGGCCGATGGCCGCCAGCAGGTAGCCGATGCATTGCGACATGCCCGAGAGCGACGCGGCGAGCTGCTGGCTGCCGGCGCGCAGTCCGACGAAGGCCAGGCTCAGGATCAATGCCGATCCCATGCCCATGCCGAAGGCGAAGATCCACAGCGGCGTCAAGGCGGGCAGGGCCAGCAGGCCCGCCAAGCCACAGGCACTGAGTGCGGGCGACGCGAAGGCGATCCAGCGCTGGTCGGGCATGCGGTGCAGCAGCGGCATCAGCAGCAGCGCAGGCACGGCCCCCGCCAGCTGCATCCACCCATGCAGCGTGCCGGCGCGCGCGCTCGAGAAGCCGGCCTCCTGGAGGATGGAAGGCAGCCAGGCAATCGCCGCGAAGTAGATGAAGCAGGTGAGGCCCAGGTACCCCGCCACCTGCCAGGCCAGCGAGGCCTTCCACACCGACGGCCCCCGCGCACCCGTGGCAAGGCCGGGCGCCGACACGGTGCGAAAGCGCAGTTGCGGCAACCACAGCAACGCGGCGACGAGCGGCAGCACGGCCACGGTGCCCAGCGAGGCGGGCCACCCGGCACCCAGCGCATGGTCCAGCGGCACGGCCACGGCCGATGCGATGCCGGCGGCGGCGATCATTGCCAGTGCATAGCAGGCCGTGAGCTTCGCCACATGGTGAGGAAAGTCCCTTTTGAGCAAGCTGGGCAGCAGCACGTTGGCGATGGCGATCGCCCCGCCGATCACGCAGGTGCCCGCGAAAAGTGCCGACACTGTGCCGGCTGAGCGCACGCCGATGCCGGCGACCAGCAGGGCCAGCGACGCGAAGAGCACGCGCTCCAGGCCGAACCGGTGCGCCAGTGGCGCCGCCAGCGGCGACACCAGGGCGAAGGCGAGGAGCGGCAGGGTGGTCAACAGGCCGGCTTGCGAGGCGTTGAGCGCAAAGCTTTCGCGCACGGGTTCGAGCAGGGGCCCGAGCGTGGTGATCGGTGCCCTGAGGCTGGCTGCGATGAGCAGGATGCCGGCGATGAGAAGCGCGGCGCGGGGCGAGGAATCTGCCGTTTGTGAGGAATGCATGGAGGTCCGAAGTAATGCGCAATGCCACCGATGAATCTAGTGTCGATGCGCGGATCCGAATGCCTGCAGGCCGACTGAATATGCGCAAATCCGGTCAAGATGAACGCCTGAGCACGCATCGCCAAGGCGCCTGGACCTTCGAATTCGACAAGATGGAGGCGCGCGTTGCCGCCGTGCGGATTCGCACCGAGGCGATCGCGGAGGGATTGCCGGCGCACCAGCATCCGCAGGGGCAGCTGGCAATGGTGTTGTGCGGCACCGTGACCTGTGAAGTGCCGGGTGCGCTGTGGATGGCACCGCTGCACGGTGGCTTGTGGATCCCCGGGGGCGTGCCCCACAGCCTGCGCGTTTCGGCGGAGGGGAATGTCTGCTTTCTGTTCGTGGAAGATGCCGCCGCGGCCATGCCGCAGACCTGCTGCTCGTTGAGCGTCAGCCCCTTGCTGCGCGAGCTCATTCTTTACTTGGCCGCCTTGCCCGAGGGTGCGCAGCGCGAGCCGCAGGCGCTGCGGCTGCATGCCGTGCTGCTGGACCAGCTGGCGCGCATGCCGACCGAAGCCATGCACCTGCCGGTGTCGGACGAGCCGCGCCTGCGCCGCCTGATCGATGCGCTCATGCGCGACCCGGCGGACCGCACCACCGCAGCGCAGTGGGCCTCGCGCCTGGCCATGAGCGAGCGGACCCTGACCCGCCTCGTGCAGCTCGAAACGGGCATGTCCTTCGGCCGCTGGAGCCAGCGCCTGCGCCTGATCGTGGCGCTGCAGTGGCTGACGGCGGGCCTTTCGGTGCAGCAGGTGGCCCATGGCCTGGGCTACGACTCGGTGAGCGCCTTCATCGCCATGTTCAAGAAGGCCATGGGCCAGCCGCCCGCGCGCTATCTTGCGCGGCGCCGCTAGAACCTGCGCGCGTACCGCAGCTGAATGAAGTTCTCGCCGGGGTTCGGGTGCTTGATGCCGGCGTTCGAGAAATGCTCGAAGCGCAACGCGATCTCGTGCTGCCGTTGCGCGCCGAAGCTGCGGCCGACCGCCAGGTGGGTGCTGAAGTTGAAGCTCGTCGAAAAGCTCTTCTGCCGGGTCCTGTAGACCGACGAGGTGGCGGTCACCCCCACCCCGGTTTCGAAGAACCACGGCGAAGCGCCATCCGCGGGGCGATAGCGCAGCACGGGAATCAACGCGAACTGCGACAGGTGCGAAAGCCCTGCCCGGTCCGTCGACTGGATCTGCCAGTACGCGTAGGAGGCTTCAAGATAGCTGCGGAGCTCGCCCGGGCCCAGCTGCCATCGGTAGGGGAGGTCCCAGGTCAGCCCCGCGGTCAGCGTGCGGGTCCCGTGCGCCGAGCCGAACTGGGTGAAGAGAGAAGAGGGCGGGTGCAACGGCGTGTCGGCGCGCGCCACCTGCGAAATGCAGGCGCCGATGCCGAGAAGGACCAGGGCCGCGCCATGTCGCTTGCGGCGCAGTTGCGGCAGCCGGAGGTTGAGGCGGAAAGTTCGATCGGACATTTGATTTGCGGATGCATCGAGCGGCAAGGGCCTCGCGGCGGCGTCGAATGCATGAAAGGCTCAGAGGTTCAGGGGCGATGCATGCCGGCCGATGGCGAGGCCCGGCCCACGGTGAATGCAAGCGCGGCATCGACAGGCGCAGCCGCCGGCGCATCTGCGGGCGTTTCGAAGCGCCCGCCAAGGCGATTGCCCGCCGGGTCTTCGAGGGTGCCGCGCGCGATGAGCCGGTATTCGCCTGCGCGCCATGGGGCATGCGGCGTGAACGTCCAGGTGCGCTCGCCGTCTTTCAGCCGGGCTTCGCCACTCATGCGCCGGCCCTGCGGGTCCGCGATTGCGATGTAGTCGGCGTCCCGGCCATCGATGGCGCCATCCAGCGTCACGACGAGCGCCTGCCTCGATGCGGCGCGCACGGACGACAGGCGCCATGCCGACACCGCCGGACCGCTCGTGTCCGCGGGCCCGACGCGCCAGTGCTGGATGGGACGGCCGTCCAGCGTCAAGCTCACATCGTCCCCGTCGACCAGGATCGGCCCCAGGACCTCACGCGCGTTCAGGCCCGTCTTGACGCGGCCTGGATGCATCAGCACGGTCAGGATCCGGCCGTCGGGCGACCAGAGTTCCTGCTCGAGAAACGGTTGCACGAGCGGCTTTCCGTCGGGGCGCAGCAGCGCGAGCCTTGGCAGCACCGGGCCTTCGATCCGCGCCGCGAACTCGATGGACAGGCGCAGCAGGTTCGCCGGCACCTGGCCCGCCGATGGCTGGACGCGCACCCTTTGCGCAGCCGCGGTGGATGGCGTGGGTGGCGCGGCATGCGAGGCGCCCAGCGCCACGGCGAGCGCCACGGCGCCGCACGGTCGGCAAAGACGCACGGCTTACTCCGACGCCTTGATCAGGTCCGGGAAGCCTTCGTCCTTCAGCAGCATGTCCTGCCGGGGCTTGATGTTCTGCAGCTGGAAGTTGTCGCCCTTGAAGCTGTATTCCGCGAAGGCGTATTCCGAGACATGGTCGGTCAGCCGGAAGCTCAGTTCCTTGCCGATGGACACGAGCTGCAGCGCGTCTTTCTCGAGCCGGCGGCGCACGACCACGAACGATTTGTCGTCCAGGTTGTCCAGCCGCAGCGTGCCGGCCAGCGGCGCCTGCATCACCTCGACGCCCGCGAGCTGCCCGAAGGGCACCTGCTTGTCCATGCCGGGCCGGGAACCCGTGGCCTCCAGCTGCGCCACGGGAATGACGTTGGACGCGCGGTCGAAATTGGCCAGCAGCAGGAAGTCTTCGGTCTTGCCCTGCTCGGTGCGCGAGTAGGAGACCATGTCCGCCGGCGTGTTGCCGTAGCCGAGTTCGGCGACGGTCTTGCCGCGGATATGCGCACCGTCCTTCAGGTCGTCCAGCGGGATCGTCACGAGCGGCGTGCAGGTGTAGGCGGCCACCAGGTAGCTCTTGCCGCCCCAGCTCGCGAAGCTCATCGCGCGGATCGGGGCGCGGGTCTCGACCAGGTTGTGGCCCGCGTGGTAGATCTCCACCGAGGTGATCGACTGCTTCGCGTCGAAGGGGTACTTCACGCGGCGCAGCGTCGAGGCGAAGTCCTGGTTGGAGAGGCCGGCCACGAAGAGTTCGCCTTCGCGCCACTTCATGTCGGTGACGGTGAAGCTGCGCTCGGGCGTCTCTTTCCAGAAGCTGTAGTCCGAGGTGGGTGCGTCGCGCAGCGCGACCGACGTCGAGGCCGCCGCCTTCAGGTCGACGCGGCGCGCCTTCTTGTCGCTGGTGACCAGGATGAGCGCCGGCGTCTTCGCGGCGCCGTAGCTCACAGCCACGTACACCTGCGCGGTGCCGGGCCGCACGACCATGTCCTCGACCGTGACCTTGGCGCCGCCCACCTGGGCCGAGAGCAGGCTCTCCAGGTCGAGGATGTTGAACGCCGTGCCCGCCGGCTGCTGCTGCGCCACCGGCAGCGAGATCGCGTGGACGCGGGCGGCTTTCCAGTCGGCAACGAACAATACGCTGCCGGGGCCCGCGGCAAGGCGCGAGATGGACTTCACATCCGCCGCGGCGGCGTTGAGGGAAGCGCCGAGGCCGCAGGCCAGGGCGATGGTGATGGTGCGCAGACGCATGGGGGTTCCTTGAAGGGTGGGATGGACCCCATCGATCCTAGGAACGGCCGGCCCTCGGCGGTAGGCATGCGCGAGGGACCACGGCGTTGTCTGCAAGGCACCAATGCGTTCTCGGCCAGGCGCTCTTCAAAGACTCGGCAGGGGCTTACCAGAGGCTCTCGAGCAGCGCGTCGAGCTTGAGGCTCGCGTTGTTGCCCAGGTCGGCCACTTCGTTGGGATAGTTCTTCTTCAGCAGCCGGGCCACCTCCGGCAGCTTTGCCTTGTCGAGGTCGAAGGCGCCGATGCGGTCCGGCAGGCCGAGCGCGCTGACCACGCCCGCGATCCGGTCGGCCAGCTGCGTGGCGGCATCCGCCTGCGCCGTGCGTGCACCGAAGATCTCGAGCTTGTCGCCGTAAAAATCCGCACAGGCGCGAATGACGGGCGCCAGTGTGATGCAGGAGGTCGCGCTGTGCGGCAGGCCGAAGGTGCCGCCCAGGATGTGGCCGATGCGGTGGCTGAGGCCATAGATGACCGAGGCCGGCGAGAAGTAGCACTGCCAGGCCGCCAGCTGCAGCTGCAGCAGGTCGTCGGATGTCACCAGCGCCTTGTCCAGCGCCTCGCGCGTCGCCATGGCGGGCGGCCACTTCTGCAGCACCTTCAAGAATCGCTCCAGGCCGCTGGCCGCCATGATCGCGTGCGGGTGCTCCTTCGTCACCTTGCGCATGCCCTCCACCGCATGGTCCATGCCCTTGATGGCGGAGGACAGCAGCAGCGCGCGCGGCGTGTCGAACACGAGCACGGGGTCGATCACGACCACCTTGGGCACCGTCTCGCGCACCGCGTAGCTGCGCTTGAATTTCTCCGGACCGTCCGTCTCGGTGATGCCGAAGTAGTGGGAGAACTCGGAGCCCGACAGCGTTGTCGGCAAGGCCGCGATGGGCAGGTAGCGCCCGGTCTTCTCATGGTGCAGGTGCGACACCGCCTTGGCCGCGTCGAGCACCGATCCGCCCCCCAGCGCCACGATCGACTCGGCCTCGGCGTGAAGGCAGGCGTCGAGGCCGCCTTGCACCGCCACGTCGGGCACATGCGCCGGCAATTCCATGAAGCTGCCCACCGACTGCTTCAGGTTGGGCCGCACGCAATCCTGGTAGAGCTTTGTCAGCGGCTCGACGGTGAACGTCATCGGCCGATGGATGCCGTGGTCGCCGAGCCGTGCCACGGCGCCTTGCAGGATGTGCTGGCCCCAGAAAATGCCGTCTTGCGGCAAGCAATTCAAGTGATTCATCTCGATCGGCCTTGTGGAAGTCAGGGCCGACAAGATAGGTCCTCCACCCGCCGCTCACAAGCCGCTCTTTGCCAGACACAGCGTCCATGTCCGTGGACGACGCCGCTGCGCCCGGCGCACGCTTCACTCGAAGCTGCGGGGATGGTCGAATGCCGTGACCACCGGCATTTCCACAGCGAGAAAATCGACCAGCGAACGCACCGCGGGCAGCAGGCCGGTGCGAAACGGAATCAGCGCCGAGATGCGCGCATCGGCCGCCGACCAGTCGGGCAGCAGTTGCTGCAGGGTCCCGTCCCGGAGCTCCGACCTGCAGATGTAGCCCGGAAGCGCAGCGATGCCCAGGCTGGCGCAGGCCGCCTCCTTCAGCGCGACCATGTTGTTGCTCTGGAAGCGCGGGTCGATGGGCATGGCGAGCTCTTCGCCGTGCGGCCCTTTCAGCTGCCACTGCAACGGACCATTGCGCACCATCGCAACGCTCGCGTGCTGGCCAAGGTCCGCGGGGCTCTCGGGCACACCGCTTTGCGCGAGGTACCCCGGGCTTGCGAACAGGTACCAGGGAACATCGGCCAGCGCGCGCTGCACCAGCGTGGAGTTCTGGAGCGATCCCGTGTGCCCGCGYATCGCCAGATCGAAGCCTTCGCCCACCATGTCCACGTAGCGGTCGGTCGCGATCTCGACGATGCGCACCTTGGGATACCGGTTCAGGAAGACGGGAAGAATCTCGCGCAGCGCGAACTGCGCAATCTCCACGGCCGTGGTCAGCCGGATCACGCCGCTGGGTTCGGCCAGGCGCTGGCGCACCGCCTCCTCGGCCACGTCGGAGCTGTGCAGCATCGCGACCGCATACTGGTAGAACTCCTTGCCGATGTCGGTCATGCCGAACTGGCGGGACGTTCGGTTGAGCAGGCGCACGCCCAGGTAACTCTCGAGCTCCTGGACGCGATGGCTCAGCGTCGACTTCGGCAGGCGAAGCGCCGACCCGGCGGCCGTGAAGCCTCCGCGGTCGACGACTTGGACGAAATAGAAGACATCCTTCAGGTCCAGCATCGCAATCCTGGTGAGAGAGCAGGGAGGCCGCCCGGCATACGCAGCGACAGCGCTGCCGCCGAGGATAGCGCTGCGGCTCCCCGTTCGCTATCCCGGTCTCAGGCGGCTTCCGGCACCGGCTGCGCCACGCGCAGCGACCGCGCCACCGTGGCGACGCGCCGGCCCTGGTAGGTCGCGACGGCCAGGTCCTCGGCGCCGGGCATCACCGAATCGCGGTTGGAGACGTGGGTCGCACCGTAGGGCGTGCCCGCCGCGAACATGGCCGGATCGGCATAGCCGAGCGGCACGATGATCAGGCCCAGGTGCGCCATCGGGCCGTAGAGCGACAGCAGCGTCGCCTCGTTGCCGCCGTGCCTGGAAGAGGTCGAGCCGAACACCGAGCCGGCCTTGCCGTTGAGCTTGCCCTGGAACCAGAGGCCGCCGAGCGAATCGATGTAGGCCTTGAGCTCGGCGGCAATGGAGCCGAAGCGCGTCGGCGTGCCGAAGACGATGGCGTCGGCCCAATCGGCGTCCGCCTCGGTCGGGGCTTCGTACTTGGCGTTCATCTCGCTGGCCCGCTCGGACCACTCGGGCACCTGGCGCATGACCTCGGGTGCGACGAACTCCCGCGCGCGGCGAAGGCGCACTTCCGCGCCTTCGGCCATGGCGCCTTGGGCGACGGCCTTGGCAAGAAGCTCGGTGGAGCTGTTGCGGGAATAGAAAGCGATGAGGACCTTGGGTTTGGACATGGGTTGGCCTGTGTTGGAGAAAAAAAGGTGGAAGGTGTCTTGCGTGCCGTCAGACGGCAATGGGCTCCAGGCGCGCAAGCAGTTCGTCCTTGCGCTCGCGCAGCCATGGCGGCAGCTGGAACTCGGCGCCGAAGTGGCCGGGTTCTTCGTCGATGGCAAAGCCGATGTCGGTGGTGGCCGCCTCGAACATCACGCCGCCCGGCATCTTGAAATACATCGAGCGGAAGTAGTTGCGGTTGACCGATTCGGAGGTGTCGATGTGGCCCATCGACATCAGCTTTTCCTTGATCTGCATCTGCTGCTCGACGTTGTCCACCGCGAAGGCCACATGGTGGATCGTGCCCTCGCCGTAGATCGACGAGCCCTGCAGGCGGTCCGGCTCGTGCACGAACTCGACGATGGTGCCGGGCTTGCCGTCGGCGGCTTCGAAGCGGTGGTGCGGGCCGGACTGGCCGGCATAGTGGAAGTCCAGCGCCTCCTTCATGAAGATGATGGATTCATCGACCTCGCGCAGCGACAGCGTGATGCTGTGCACGCCCCGGATCGCGAACTCCGCCGGAATGTCGTGCGCAATGCAGGGCGGACGCGTGTCGTTGCCGGAGGCCACCAGATCGAATTCGATGCCGCAGGGGTGCTGGAAGCGTTGGCGCTGCTCGCCGAAGCGCTCGACCACGGCCTTGTCGAAGACCACGCCGCGGGCGCCGAAGCGTTCGCGCCAGAAATCCAGCGACCCCGTGGGAACCGAGTAGTTGATGACCTTGATCTGGCCCGAGCCGCGGCGCCCCTTCACGCCTTTCTGCTTGAAGGGGAACGAGGTGACCAGCGTGCCGGCATCGCCCTCAGCATTGCCGTAGTAGAGGTGGTAGACCGGCTCGTCGCCGTCCAGCAGAACGGTTTTCTTGACCAGGCTCTGGCCCAGCAGCTTCACGTAGAAATCCACGTCTTCCTGTGCGCCGCTGACGCACGCGGTCAGATGGTGAAAGCCTTTGATGATCGACATGTGAGTACCCTTGTATGGATGTGGTTGGTGGTTATTGGGCGAACGACGCGAATTGCTCGACCGGCGTTTTCTCCAGGGCCATGCGGTTCTCCGGCATGCCGTTGTTGGCCCAGCCCATCGACATGCCGGCAATCACCATCTCGTCCTGGGGAATGCCGAGTTCCGCGCGCAGCACGTGGTGCTGCAGCGACCAGATCTGCTGCGGGCAGGTGTCCAGGCCGCGGCCCTTGGCGGCCAGCATGACGTTCTGCAGGAAGCAGCCGTAGCAGAGAAAGCTGGCCCATTCGAGGCGGCGGTCCATCGTGAAGATGATCCCGACCGGCGCATCGAAGAACAGGAACTGGCGCTCCACGTCGCGCAGGCGGCCGGCCTTGTCGCTGCGGTGCACGCCTTGCGCATCGCCGAGCTGGCCGCGGAAGGTGTTGAAGCGCGTGCCGTACGGTTCGTGCAGCGGCTGGGGAAAGAAGGGGTATTCCGGCGCCAGCGTGGCATGGTTGGCGCGGAACTCCGCCACGGCAGCCCGGGTGACGCGGTCGCGCGTTTCGCCGGTCACCACATAGCAGCGCCAGGGCTGCGTGTTGCTCGAGCTGGGCGCATGGCTCGCGGTCGACAGGATGTCTTTCACCGTGTCGATGGGAACGGGGCGATCGAGAAAGCCGCGCTTGCTGCGTCGATCCCGGATGAGGTTATCGATGAAAGGTGCCGCATTCATTTCCAGAATCTCCATCAGTAGGTTGGCTGACACGGTTGTCTCTTGAAGTCTTGTTATTGGGTTCACGCGATCTCGTGAACGCTGGGGAAATCGTAGGGAGGCGGCTGGCGCCTGAGAAGCCGTTGCTTCTTGCACGCACGGTCCGGAAATCGCGAACGATCGGGTGTTTCATTTCCCCTGCCGGGCCATGTGCGGGCACGCGGGCGGCGGGTCACCGATGAAGGTGCGCGCCGACCAGAGCTCGGGAAAAGGAATCTCGTCCATCGTGGGCACGAGCCACGCAACGCCTTCGGTGCCGAAGTAGGCCGGCCGTGCACCGAAGGTTCGCCGCGTCGCCATCAGGTGGCGGAATTTCCAGTTGCAGAAGCCCTCGGCGATGTCGGCCAGGGTCTCGCCGAGCTGCTGGAGCTCGATGTTCGCGTTGGGGTCGGCGTAGATCTGGCGCCAGACCTCTTCGACCTCCTTGCGGGGCGTGTAGGGCGCGGCCAGGTCGCGCGCCAGCAATTCGGCCGGCACGCCCAGCCCCCGGCGCCGGAGGAAGGCGAGCAC
>NZ_JBFTPJ010000009.1:0-18116 GCF_056398445.1 Variovorax sp. 01T439_2 | reverse complement strand
GATGCACGCCGAAATGAAGCATCAACGGCAGTTCCCATGGAAACGACACCACGCCGGGCAACTCGGTCCAGAGATCCTCGAGCTTCTTCGGCAGGAACGGCACATGGTCGGTGCCCAGGCTGTAGACCGAGCCGTTCAGGATGCCGCGCCAGAGCCCGTCCTGCTCTTCCTTGTCGCGCAGTGGCGGAGAGATCTTGGCACGCATGTCGAGGTCGCTGTCATAGGCCGTCCGGGTCAGGTAGTGCTGGCAGGTCTCGACCGTGACGTGCACGCCGCGTGCCTGCGCCTCGGCGGCCAGCACCGGCCCCATGCCCACCGAAGTGTGGACGAGGTGCAGCGAGCAGCCCGTGCGCTCGGCCAGGAAGATCATCCGGCGGATCGTCTCGACCTCGCAGAAGGCTGGCCGCGACTCGGTATAGGCGGCAAGATCCTGCCGACCTGTGGCCTTGATCTCGTTCTTCATCCACGAGGCGATCTGGGTGTTCTCGCAGTGGACATTGATCACGCCGCCCGGGATCTTCGCGAGGATGCGCATGGCAGCGTATACCCATCCGTCGGTTGCCGGCACGATGCCGATGGGGTTGTCGGGTTCGTAGCCGAAGTAGCACTTGAACGAGCGCACGCCCGTCTTGGCGACGATCTCGGGAATTTCCGCGATGTGTTCCTCGCGCTGGATCCCGAAGTGAAAACCGAAATCGATGATCGAATTTTCTTCGCCGATGGCCTTGCGCTCCTCGTAAAACGGCAAGTACGAAGGCTTGAGATTGCGGATATAGAGCAGCGCGGTTGTGACTCCTCCCGAAGCCGCTGCAGCCATCTCGGTGCGCATGTCTTCCGCGTATGGATACTTGACGCCAAGGTGGCAGTGCGGGTCCACTACGCCCGGCATCAGCACGCGGCCGCCGGCATTGATTTCGCGATGGCCCTTCGGCAAGGCGCTGTCGGCGCCCGTGAGGACGATCCTTCCGTCCTTGATGGCCACCCCGCCGTGGAACTCTCCGTCATGACGCACCACACGTGCGTTTCTAATCACAAGGTCGGCGCTCATTGGGATTCCTTCAGGATGTTCTCGATTCGTCGTTGCACGCCGCTCCACTGGCTGCGTCCGACAGTGATGGGTGCGCGCGCACCGAGGCCACGGGCCCAGATGAACTTGAGCCCGAGTTCCTGCGCCGCATCGCGGTCGATGCCGCCCGGCGGCGCCGCGAGGTCCACCAGCAAGGCGTGCTTGGGAAGCGTCTGCAGCAGCTCCCGACCGAGCACGCGTGCAGGCACGCTGGCGATGACAATGTCGGTGCCAGGCAGCACCTGCGCCAGCTCTGTCAGATCGTGAGATTCGGCCCCGGCCGCATGCGCCGCGGCACGCTGCACGGCATTGCGCGCGGCAACATGCACTCGCGCGCCCAGCGCCAGCAGGGTATGGGTGACCAGCGAGCCGATGGTGCCCTGTCCGACCAAGCAGATCCTGGCGCGGTGGATCGTGATGTCGGTGTTCTCGATCAGCACTTTGAGCATTCCCTCGACGATCGCAGGACCGCGCAGCAGCATCAGGTCTTCGTCCCACTCGTATTCGTGAAGGGCGATGCTCAGTGCTTCGCAATGCGCCTTGAGTTTGGGGTCGGCCCAGCCCAGGACGATGTGGCCGCCCTTGCGCATGCCCGCGAGCATCTCGCGGTCCGGAACGATGCGCTGCTCGCATTGCGGCGCGAACAGCGCGCCATCGGGCGCAATGCCAGGGATCGGGAACAGCGCAATGTCGGCGCCTTCCAGCGCCTCTCGCGCGCTGTCGCAAGCTCGCACCCCGGCAAGTCCCTGCTCAGGCCAGGGAAAGCCATAGGCGCGCACCTCGGCGCCGGCCGCCACGGCGCAGCGCGCGATCTCCTGCTCGCGGCGGTCGCCGCCGACGATGGCGATGACGAGTTGATTCCAGTTCATGATGGCCTCACACGTTGAATAAGTTCGGATCTGGAAAGGCCGGCAATGCCCATCGCCTCGGCGCTGCGGCCACCCTGGCGGTAATCAATACCAATCAGCGTTTGCGCCAGCGTGAACAGCGACTGCGCGACCGGCGTGGCAACGCCAGCAATGGCCGCGAGCTCAAGGAAGGGCAACAGGCCGTGGCCGAAGTCCTCGCGGTAGTAGCGGTGCTGCAGCGAGTCCGGCCCCTTGATGCGCTTGTTGGCCTCGCCACCCGCAATCGCGGCCACGAAATCTTGGGTGTCGGTGACCGAGGGCTCGACGGTGCCGATGAGCTTCATCTCCTCCACAAGATTGGGCAACCGATGACCGAAGGCGGCGGCCACCGCGAGCCGCTCGTCGTCCAACGCGCGCATGGTGCGCGCCACGCCGGCCGTCATGGCCTGCACGTAGAAGGTGAAGTCGCCCTGCGTGGCTTCCACCCACGCCGCGGCCAGAACGGCGCCGGGCGGATGCAGCACCAAATTGGCATTCGCCAGCGCCGATGCCAGCACGTCCGCGACAGGTGACGCCCCGGGAAACAAGGTGCACGCCGTCCGCAACGCGGCGTCGCCACCCGGCAGTGCCGCCGCCCGCACCTGCTTGGCACGGCCGGACACGGTGACGCTGTCGGGCTGGTATTTGCGCGCGACGTAAGTCAACGTCGAGAACTCGGCGATCGGCGGCAGGTCGGCACGCACGCTGCGATAGGCGTGGGCGAAGTCCAGTGCGCCGCCGGTGTGACCAGGATTCAGCACCACCGGCCGGTCGGCCGGCCAGCCCGCGTCGGCGAGCGCGCGCGCCACGGGCGCATGCGAAAAGGTCGGGAGCGTCACCACCGCGGCGTCGGCGCCCCGTACGGCTTCGGCCAGGTTCGCAGTAATCAGTCGGGGCCGCGCGATGCCCTCGCCTAGCACGCCGGCATAGCGCACACCGCCCAAGGCTTGGAACGGCGCCAACGTTTCGGCGGACCGGTTCCACAGCACGACTTCGTGGCCGGCCTGCGTGAGCTCGGCCACAGCCGCAGCACCTCCGGCGCCCGCACCCAATATCGATATCTTCATGGCTTGATCGCTCCGGTCAATGGGCGACGAGAACGCCTTGGGCCTCGAACACCTCGCGCACCTGGCGCACGAATTGCTGGAACCCCGGGTTCTCATGAATGCCGCTCCAACGCCGCGGCCGCGAAATGTCGATCGTGAGATCGAGGTCGACGCGACCGGGCCGCGGCGACATCACGATCACGCGGTCGGCCAGGAACACGGCCTCGTCGATACCGTGCGTGATGAAGAGTACCGTGTTGCCGAGCCTCATCCACATGGTCTGCAGGTCCATGATCATCTGCTCGCGCGTCAGTGCATCGAGTGCGCCGAAGGGTTCGTCCATCAGCAGGAGGCCTGGTTCCTGGATGAGCGCGCGACAGATCGCCACGCGCTGGCGCATGCCGCCCGACAGCTCGGATGGAAACTTGTCGGCGAAGCCCTTGAGGCCGACCTGAACCAGCAGGTCGCGCGCGCGATCGGCGTACGCCTTGCGGTCGAGGCCTTTGATCTCGATGGGCAGAAGGATGTTGTCCAGGATGCTGCGCCAATACAGGAGCAGGTCGGACTGGAACACCACGCCGGCCTTGGGATGAGGCTTCAACACCTGGTCTCCGTCGATGCTCAGGCGGCCCGAGGACACCGGTGTCAGGCCGGCCAGCAGCGACAGCAACGTGCTCTTGCCGCAGCCGCTCGGGCCGACGATGGCCACGAAACTTCCGGGGGTGATGTCGAGGTCGACACGGTCGAGTGCGAGCACGTCGTCGCCGGCGCGCACCTCGTAAGACTTGGACACCCCTTCGATGGTGACGGTTGCGGCACTGCTCATGACAGCCTCTTCCAACAATTCATGTCGTTCTTCATCATTTGGCACTTTCACGGTGGAACGAAACCTTGCTCTCGACAATGGCAAGGACGAAATAGAGCAGCACGCCGATCAGCGAGATCGTGACGACGGTCGCGAAGTTGAGGGTGGTATCGAATTGCGAGTTCGCCTGCAGCTGCAGATAACCGAGGCCGCGCTCGGCGGCGATGTACTCGCCGATGATTGCGCCGATCACAGCCAGCGAGATCGCCACCTTCAGGCCGCCGAAGATGCTCGGCAGCGCGGCCGGCAAACGCACCTTGAAAAAGGTCTGCGACTCGCTCGCACCCATGGAGCGAACCATGTTGACGAGTGCCTTGTCAAGCGACTGAAGGCCGACCACGGTCGAGATCACGATTGGGAAGAACGAGATCAGGAACGCCAGGCTGATCTTTGGTGCCCAGCCATAGCCAAGATATAGAACGAGCAGTGGAGCCAATGCGATCTTCGGCACCGTTTGCAACGCCACCAGCAGCGGATACACGGCACGCTCGAAGACCTTCGAATAGAAGATCGCAAGCGCCAGCGGGATACCTATCAGCACGCCGAGCAGGAAGCCCCCGAGCACTTCGAGCAGCGTGACGTAGGAATGGGTCGCAAGCAAGTTGAAGTCGGTGACCATTCGTTTTGCGATGGCCAGCGGCGTTGGCAGCACGAACTCCGACAGGCCGGCCAGCGGAACCGCGAACTGCCAGATCAGGAGAATCGCCACCGCCAGAAGCAACGATGCATAGCGCTCGAGCGGGTTGATCCGCGGTGGCTTCTTCTTCACGATGCGAACAGCGGGCATGGCGACGAACGGGGGATGTTTGAGTTCAGTCATGGGGCCTCGACTCACTGCGCCAGCAGATCGTTGGTGAAGAAGGTTTCGGTCGGCTTGGGCGTTCCGATGGATTCATCGGTCTTCAGTAACTCGAGCGCCTGGACGATGGTTTTCGGGTCGGTCCAGCCCGTGGGCTTGCCGGACTGGGTCTCGATGGCTTCCATCGTGGCTCGCACCTGCGCTTCGATTACATCGGCCGATGGCCCGCCCTGCCAGGCCTTGGCGATGGCGGCGGTGGCGGCCTTCGGGTCCTTGCGCGTGGCGTCGATACCTTCGTTGACCGCTGCCAGGTAGCGCTTGAGGACGTCCGGCTTCTTTGCGATCAGGGCGTTGCTGGAGACCGCGGCCAGACCAGGGATCGCCAGGCCGTACTGCGCCAGGTCGAGCATTGGAAACTTGGTGCCCACACGTGCTTCGATCACCGGCAGGTCGTTGTTCTTGTAGAGGCTGACCACGTCGACCTGCTTTTGCAGGAACTGCGGCACGCGCGACTGCGCGTCCATCTGCACTTTCTTGACCTTGCTGCAATCGATCTGGTTCACCGCGCAGAAAACCGAAAGGTACGAGGTGCCCGTCTCGCCCACGGAATGCGCGATTGACTTGCCTTCGAGATCCTTCGGCTTCAACACCGGCTTGTCGATCTGCGAGATCAGCACCACCGGGGTCTTCGGCTGGTAGAGCGCAATGATCTTGACCGGCATGCCCTTCTGGATGGCGGAAGCTGCAAAAATCGCAGGCATCACAACCACGTCTTCCTGCCCCTGCAGCAATGCGCCCAATGCCGCCGGGGCACCGGCGCCCTCGCCCATCCGCACCACCAGATCCTTCGAGGCGTACAGGCCCTTTTCCTGTGCCAGATAGAGATGGGCATATTCGCCCTTGAGCTTCCAGCTGAATCGAACCTTGACCTCATCGGCGGCCCACGCCGACGAAGCCAACGCGAACGCTGCAACCAAGGCGCCCGCCCTGAGCCTGCAAGTCATCGAACTACCCGAATGATGGAATCGCATGAAATACCTGCCATTTCGTTGAGTGGTGAACGGAACAGACGCTTGCCGTTGAGGCTTGATGGGCTTAGGGTTGCGTCACATCGCAGCCATGTGGCGCCCATTGATCACAGAGTGTGATCACACTTATAATCAGCGCCAACAGGGTTAACCCGGACCCCTCAAGAAACATCGAACCGAAGAGAGCTATCCATGCAAGAGACCGTCGAACGCCCGCAACGCGAGGCCACCGCAGAACCCAGCAAACGGGCTCGCGGCAGCGTCCCCGAGGAAGTCTTTCAGCGCCTGCGGCGAGGGCTGATGGTGGGCGCCTTCGTCCCAGGCCAGGTGATGAGCCTGCGCAAGTTGGCGAGCAGCTTCGGCACCAGCGCAATGCCGATCCGCGAAGCGCTCACGCGACTGGTGGTGATCAACGCACTGGAGGACACGTCGTCCGGATCGGTCCGCGTGCCGCACCTGACCCCCAAGAAGCTCAACGAACTATTCGCTGTTCGCGAGATGATCGAAGGGGAGGCCACCGAGATGGCCTGCCGCAATTGCACGCCCTCCCTGCTGGCCAATCTGCATGCCGTCAACGAGGAATTGCTCGAGGCGATCGCCAAGCGCAATCTGATCGGCTGCCTTTCGTCGAACCAGCGCTTTCACTTCACGCTGTACCAGGCGTCGGGGACCGAAGTGTTCATGCCGCTGATCGAGTCGCTTTGGCTGCAGTTCGGACCCACCATGTACCTGTCGCTGCTGTCGCCCGACATGCCATGGGACGCCTCCGCACACGTCGAGATACTCGAAGGGCTGAAGGCAAAGAAGCCCGCCGTCGCCAAGCGTGGCGTGCTGCGCGACATCCGCAACACGGCCTTGTCGCTCGCACCCGCACTCGGTGCCCAGCAGACCTCCGACCTCCTGACGGCCCCGCTCGACGATCTCTACTTCGGCAGCTGAGGTACCTCCCACTATGAAAGGCTTGAACAGCATGACACAGCCAGGACATGACTTGCGCCTCGAACAACTCGGCATCGAGTTGCCAAAGGCGGTTGCTCCTGCAGCGAACTACGTGCCGGCGCGCAAGAGCGGCTCCTTCGTCTACATAGCGGGACAGGTTCCGACCGCCGACGGCAAGGACCGGTACGTCGGCAAGGTCGGCAAGGACGTGTCGATCGAAGAGGCCCAGAAAGCCGCCCGGCTGTGCGCCATCAACATCCTGGCCCAGCTGCGCACTGCGCTGGGCGGAAGCCTCGACAGCGTGGTCGGTTGCATTCGCCTGGGCGGTTTCGTCAACGCTACGCCCGAGTTCGGCGACCACCCAAAGGTGATCAACGGCGCGTCCGACCTGATGGTCGAAGTATTCGGCGACGCAGGGCGACATGCCCGCGCGGCGGTGGGCTGCAACTCGCTGCCGCGCAACGTGGCCGTCGAAGTGGATGCCATTTTCGAGATCGGCTGAGATGAACCGCCTCGGTTCGAAAGACGACGGCCGCGTGCCCATCCATGTGTTGACGGGCTTCCTTGGCAGTGGTAAGACAACCCTGCTGCGCCATTTGCTGGCCGACAACCATCTGGCAGACACCGCGGTGGTCATCAACGAATTCGGGGAAGTCGGCCTGGACCATCTGCTGGTGCGCGAAGTCGCCGAAGACGTCGTGCTTCTCAGCTCGGGCTGCCTGTGCTGCTCCGTGCGCGACGACCTGGTGTCTACGCTGGCCGAGCTGCATGGGCTGATGCGAGTCGGCGAGATTCCGGCCTTCGCTCGCGTGGTCGTCGAGACCACCGGGCTGGCCGATCCCGCGCCGATCATGCAAGCCATCCTGAGCGAGCAGAGCCTGGTCCCCTGGTTCCGGATGGGCCAGGTGATCACGACTGCCGATGCCGTGAATGCGGAGCAGACCTTGACTCGCCATCGCGAAGCCAGGCAGCAGCTCGCTTGCGCCGATAGGGTGATCCTGACCAAGGCCGACCTGATCGACGAATCCGATTGCACCGTGCTGTTGGACAAGCTCCGGGCAAGGAATCCGTCGGCCAGCCTGAAGATCTCGCGCAAGGAACAGCTGCCCGCAGCCGAGATATTGGAAGCGATCGATGCCCAATGGCGCCGTTCGGTCGTCCCTGCGCAGCTCGCGTCGGACGACGATCCGCTGCGAATGCCGGCGATTCCCCATGCGCCCGGACACGACGAAGCGATCAAGACTTTCACGGTGCGGCTGCCACAGCCGGTCGAATGGGCACACTTCGTCGACTGGCTGGAGCTGCTGCTCGCAAGCCGGGGCGATGCGGTCCTGCGAGTCAAGGGATTGCTGTCAGTCAGCGACGATGAGCGACCCGTGGTCGTGCAAGGCGTCCAGCACGTGCTCTATCCGATCGAACGGCTGCCGGCATGGCCGGACGAATCGGCCCGGCCCGGCTGGATCGTTTTCATTGCGCGCGACCTGACGCAGCGTGCAATCGAAAACTCACTGCGCAGCGTCTACGAGCACAGCCTGGTATGAAGAGGTGGCGTCGAACGGGGCGGCGCTGACCTGCCGACCGCGCCGCAGCACCACGCGGCCGCCCGGACGGCGCGCGAGCGCGTCGTCGAACGACGAGGCCGGAACCAGCACCAGGTCGGCCACGTCTCCGACTTCGATGCGCCGCCGTCCGCCGCAGACCAACGCCGTGAGCGCCTCCGGGTCATCGACGTGCGAGGCCATTGCGCCGACGAAGGCGGTCTCGAGCATGTCGCCGTCGCCGGCGGCGTCCAGCGGCTGCGGACGCTGCGCCGATGCCGCGAAAGCGCGATTGGCATGCGCATGCAGATTGACGAGCGAAGGCAGCGCCAACAAGTGCGGCTTCACAGTGCCGACGGCCGGCAAGATCGCGGCCACGCGCTCGCTTTCCAGCGTGACGTCGAAGCTGCCCGCCCGGCCGCCGAGCGCGCGCCTCGAAGGATCCGTTGCATCAGTTGCCGTTGTCGTAGAGCGTGGTGGTGGTTTCGACGTTTTCATCGTGCAGGCCGGCCCGCTCGACGGCCGCAGCAGCCAGCTCCCTGGCCTTTTGGCGCAGCGCGGGTTCGTCGACGCCGTGCACCTTGCCGTCGCTGTAGAGCGTTTTGCCGTCGACCCAGGTCTGCGAGATCGACGCGGTGGATGCCGAGAAGACGAGCGCCTGCAGCGGATCGTGGAATGGCGTCCATTCGATGTGGTCGAGGTCGAACAGGATGAAGTCGGCCTTCTTCCCGATTTCGAGCGAGCCGATGTCGTGATCCCACATCGCCGCCTTGGCGCCGTCGATGGTGGCCGCCCGGAGCGCCTGGCGGGCCGTGAACACATCGGGCTTCATGCGCGCGTCCTTGAACATGCCCGCAACGATCAGCATCTGCCGCATCAGGTTCATGTTGCCGGCCGCTGACACACCGTCGGTGCCAAGGCCCACCGTCACGCCGGCGGCAACCATCTCCGGGTACTTGCCGATTGCCGTCGCGCCCTTGCCGAGCTTGAACGACGAGCAGGGGCAGAACGCCACCTTGGCGCCGCGACTGGCCAGCAGCGCCACCTCGTCGTCGCTCACGGCGGCGCCGTGCGCGATCACCAAGTTGGAGCCGATACCACCCGCGCGGTCAATCCGCGTGATCGGCCAGCAGCCATACTTTTCCTCGCAGACCTTCGCCTCTTCGATCGAGGTCGCCAGGTGATAGGTGGTGCCGACGCCAAGCCGCTCGGCGAGCTTTTGCGCGCCGACGTGAAGTTCGAGCGTGCACGGCTCTTTTCCCTCGATGTTGACCCAGCACCGCACCCGCCCATCGAGTGCGCCGTCGTACTTGCGAACGCAGGCCTCGAGTTCCGCAAGCGCTGCTTCCGCACTGGGGAAGAAATGATGGCGCGCCATTTCTTCGGTCCAACCACGTGGCAGCTCGGGCGGCGGGTTGTCCGCAGCGTGGCGACCTGTCACGCCGCGGATACCGGTCTTTTCCATCGCCCGTACTGTGATTCCAGGGTCGTACTGCGACCCCATGTCGATGAAGCAGGTCGTACCGTTGCGCAGCATCTCGGTGATACCGAGCAGTGCGCCCCAATACTCGTCCTCCTCGGTGATGTGGGCATAGAAGGGCTTGGCCCAATGGAAGACCCAGGCTCGCGTGTTCAAGTTGTCCGGAAACACGGCGCGAGACAGCGTCTCCGACAGATGGACATGGCTGTCGACGAAGCCCGGGCAGATGCCGAGCATGCGGCCGTCCATGACGCGGTCGAAGGCCTCGCCTCGGTGTCGCGCCGCCACCTCGGCGGCCGGACCGATGTCGACGATGCGGTCGTCATCGAGCAGGATGCTGGCGTTGCGCAACACAGTGTCGTTGGCATCGACGAGGAAGGCGAATTCAAGGTGCTCGATGAGCGTACGCATGACAGGTGTCTTTCGAGATCGGGTTATCGGGCCGCTGCTCAGCCCTTGACGACCAGCAGCTTGTCGGTGTTGGCGTAGTCCGACAGGAGTTCGCAGCCACTGGCGGTGACCAGCAACATGTCCTTGTTCTGCATACCGAAGCCATGCCCCGTTTCATAGCACAACGGCTCGAAGCCCAGCACCATGCCCTCCTCGATCACGGCGTCGCTGCCGGGACGGCCCAACACCGGCGTCTTGCCGAGGTAGGGGTCCTCGTGCAGATGCAGGCCGATGCCATGACCGACGAACGAGATCGGTGGCAACTTCATCTCGGCCAGCTTGGCAATGAAAGCGTCGTAGATGCCGCGGCAGCTGGCACCCGGCTTCACCATCTCCATGATGCGGTACTTGCAGTCGACCAGGTGCTGCCAGATGGCCTCGGCATGGGGCGGCGCCTCGTGCACGACGGCGGTCCGGCAGACGCCGGCTTGGTAGCCGTCGATCACCGAAAAGATCTCGACTCGGCAGACATCGCGTGGCGTGAGCCTGCGATCGCTCGGGCCGACGTTCGGCAGCACGCTGCGCTCGCCAGTGGCGATGATCATCAATTTGAAGTGCTCGGCACCCAGCGCATAGACGTTGCGCGTCAGGTGTCCGGCGATGTCCATCTCCGAATCGCCCGCCTTCACCGCTGCTAGCGCATCGGTGATGGCTTGATCTGCAATGCGCGAGAGCCGACGCAGCAAGGCGATTTCGTCCGGCGTCTTGATCTGACGCAGCCGTGCGAGGATCTGCTCGCAGTGCTCGAAACGAGCCTCCGGAAGCGCCTTCTGCAGGCGTGCGAAGTCGCCCGCCGGCAGGTAGTCCATCTCTATGCCGATGCGGCCTTGTCCAAGGCCGAGCTTTCGCAACTGATCGGCCAGCACTGACATCGCGTCGTCAGTGAACTCCGCCCAGATGCGGGTCGATACGTCCGGTGCATGGCGCTTCACCGTGCTGGCCTCCATGTCCACCGAGAACAGTTCGGTGCGGCCGTTCGCCGTCACGATGGCCATCGCATGGCGATGCCGGATCAGTGGCTGCGACGGGACGACGAAGCCAGTGGCGTAAGCGTAGTTTTCCGGCGAGCACGAGACCATGGCGTCGAGCTTGTGTTCGGCGATCGCCTTGATCTGCCGATCGATGATTGCTTTGCGCATCTGGAACCTTCCTTGGATGAATGTTGACGAGTGCGAGGCGCCGCTCAGTCGCGGACGGTGTACTTCTCGACCTTGGCCAGATCGACGTCGATGCCCATGCCCGGTGCCGTCGGCACCTCGATGCCGCCATCGACGAGCTTCATGGGAGCGACGATCAGGTCGTCGCGGTAGTAGATGCCGCCGACTTGGCCGTGCTGCCATTCAGCCGGCGTTGACACGGGCACCACGCACGACAGCGTGGCCGCAGGCGCCGCAGCGGCCAGATGGACGTTGGCGAGGTTGCCTATGCCGGTCTCGACCGAGCCATTGACGTTGCAGATGATCCCGGCCGCGCGACACACGGCCGCGACCTCCATGGCCTTGTAGAGGCCGCCGGGTTTGGTGCTGTAGATCGATACGATCTGCGCCGCGCGCCGCTCGCTGATCTGGATCACGTCGTGCGCGTTCCATGCCGATTCGTCGGCCATCACCGGCGGGTCGATGGCCCGCGCCACTTCCGCGATGCGTTCTATGCCCATCACCGGTTGCTCCACGTATTTGAGCCGGTACGGCTCCATCGCACGCACCGTCGCGATGGCTTCGCCGGGCGTTCGATAGCCCTCGTTCGCATCGACGCACAGTTCGATGTCGTCGCCCACCGCCCCCCGGATGGTCCGCACCATGTCGATGTCACGCTTGGCATCAACGCCGATCTTGATCTTGATCGTCTTGATACCTTCGGCAGCAACCTGCGCCACTTCCTTTTCGGCTTCTGCGATCGGGATCAAGCCGATCGAATGCGTCACCATCACGCGCGGTCGCACCTTGCCACCGAGCAGCATGTGCACTGGCAGGCCGAGCCACCGGCCCGTGACGTCGTAAGCGGCGAATTCGACCGCGGCCTTGGCGTACGGATAGCCACGGATTACCGCGTCCATGCGTGCATGCATCTCCGCGAAATTCCCGAGCTCAACACCAATCAGCGATGGTGCAAGGTACTTCTCGATCACCGTCTTGGCGATGAGCGTGGACTCGCCGAAGTAGCGCCCAAATTCGCCGCCCCAATCTTTTAGCGCAGGCGCCTCGCCCCAGCCTGTGCGGCCGTCGCTGTCGACGACGCGGGTCAGCAGATAACGGCCGATGGATTCGGTCAGGCCGGTCCATTTGTGTTCTCTGCGCGTGGGAAGCTGAACAAGCAACGTTTCTATGGATTGGATCGTCGGCATCGAGAAACTCCTCGGATTTCTAGGCAGGTCTTGGCAGCCCATCTGCAAAGACCTGATTGTGATCACATTTTGTGATCAAATTATGCGAGTGTCAACGGGTCTTGCGCTGAGACGCAGAATTCGCAGACCAACAAGCTGCGGATGCAGCAATTCAGGAGACAGATGTGGTCATCGAGATAACCAACTACTACGCGCTGCCCGGGCAGTTCGAGGCCGTCCTGGCGCAGCGCGAACACGCGAGCCAGGTCCGTGCGGAACTGGGATTGCCAGCCGGCCGGATCTTCAGGAAATTGGAGGGCGCGGGGCCGGATGTGCGTTGGGAGTGCTACTTCGAGAACCGTGCCGCGTACGAGGCCGATCTTGCAAGGCGCAACAACTCGGCCGAGTTCCGAGCGGCTCGCGAATGCATGCACACGCTACTTGAGCGTTTTGAGCGACATCTTCAGACGGAAGCCGATACCTCGCGAATCGTTGCTGATCCTCTTCGAAACTGTTGACTGGAAAAATGCCGCTGCCATCTGCGGTTACTTCGCCGAGTATGTTGAGGAACCGGCTCAAGGTCCGACAGTTGAGTTTGCTTGCTGCGCTCGGCGCGGTTCCCTCGCCGCACAGCGGCCGACCAGTTGGGCATGAGCCAGCCTGCGGTGACCCGGCTGCCGCATGAGCTTGAGGAGATGCTCTGCTGCCGGCTGTTCGAGCGCACAAACCGAGGTCCGATTCCGACGGGTGCGGGCCAGCTTCTGATCCGGCACGCGACAGTATTTTTGGCTGGCATCGACAAGATCTACGAGGATGCGCGTTCGCTGAAGATCGGCATCACAGGAGCCCTCCGAGTGGGCGTGGCCACAGGAGGAAGACCGACATCGTGCCGTCTGCCATCGGCCTTGGCTCCAGTGGGTGACGTAAAGAGTACTCATCCGTTTGCCGGCATAACCGGCCGGCCCCATCGATGCGCTGCCTCAGCACCGTGGCCGCGCGGATTAGAGGCAGCCCGAAGCCGAGTGCCGAATTTCAAGCCGGGTCAACCAATGATTGCCGCGCTGCAAAGGCTGCTGCTTGCAGCGGTCTATAGGCGAACAGCCGGACCCCGCTGCGCTCAGTTCATTTCCGTCAAAGCCTCCTTGACACCCTGTTCTCGCAGCGGCGTGTCGCCGCCTTCGAGGTGCAGGGCGGCATGCGACGGCACGGGTGTTGCACAGTCCTTATGGATCACGCCGTCCTTCATCACCAATTGCACCTTCGCAGGGTCCGTCAGCAGCGACAGGTTCTTCAGCGGATCGCCGTCGACCAGGACGATGTCGGCGAGAAATCCCGCCTTCAACTGTCCGAGCTCATCCGGCCGCTGCATGATCTGCCCGCCCAGGCGCGTTGCCGCCATCAACGCTTCCTTGGGCGTCATGCCGATGTAGTCGACAAAGTACTGGAGGTCGTTGGCATTGGTTCCGTGCGGCATCCATGCAAAGCCGTAGTCCCCGCCGGGYAGGATGCGAATGCCGCGCTTGTGCATCTCGCGCAATGAGGCCGACGCAATCTCCAGCTCGCGCTTGTAGCCCATCTGCGTCGCCACGGCCTCGGTAATGCCGTATTCAGCCGCGTTGTAGGTCGTACGAATGAGCCAGCCGATGCCGGGCGCCACAAAGTGCCGGTCCTTCGCCGCCTCCAGCATGTCCAGCGCTTCCGAATCGGCAAAGCTCGCGTGGTAGACCATCTCGATGCCGTGGCGCACGCATTGTTTGACCGACTCGCTCGATCGCGCATGTGCCGCCATGCGCTTGCCGTAGCGCTTGGCTTCTTGCGCCAGCATGGCGACTTCGTCTTCCGCAAACGGCGACATCTCCGCCGGCAAGCCTGCGATGTACTCGCCCGACAAGTTGATCTTCAGGTGGTCGACCCCGTACTTGATGAAGGTGCGAGCCGACCTACGGATCTCTTCGGGGCCGCTGCACACGCTGCCAAAGCTCAGTTCCTCGAACTTCATGTGCGGCAGCGTGTTGTCACCCAGTGCGCCGATGGTGGTGATCTCCTGGCTGCCCGCCAGGTAGCGCGGGCCGGGGAATTCTCCCGCGTCGATGGCGTTGCGCAAGACCACGTCCAGCCGTGGCTTGGCCGCTGCCGCGCCGATCGCCGAGGTCCATCCCATGTCGAGGTAGCGCTTGGCCACGCGCACGCACCAGAGCATGTGCTCTTCGGGCGGCATGAACTGGATGGCCGCGAGCGACGGCTGGTCGTTCCAGGAGAAGTGCGTGTGGGCCTCAGTCATGCCCGGCATGAGAAAGCGGCCCTTGCCGTCGATCACGCGCGCGTCGTCGGTGCTCACGCGCTTCGGAAAGCGAACGACTTCCATGATGCGCTTTCCTTCGACGAGAAGATCGCCGGTGTACGGGTCTTCGCCCGAGCCGTCGAAGATGCGGACATTGGTAAATGCAATACGGGTCATCGTTGTCTCCTCCGGCTTGTGCCGGGCCATGGGTTGTCGAAAGGGGGGACCTGGCGTCGTCTCAGCGGAGCGCCGCATAGAAGGCTTCGAGTTCTTGTACGCAGCGCTGCGGCTGCTCGAAAGTCGTCCAGTGGCCGCATTCATCGAGCACAACGAGACGACTGCCGACGATGCGTTCCTGCATGGCGTGAACGTTGGCCACCGGGGCTACGACGTCTTGGTCGCCGGTGACCAACAGCGTCGGAACGTCAATGTGTTCGAGCGCGGCCGCCTCTGCATCGGCGAGCGCCGCACAGCTCTGCGCGTAGCCCTCGGGCGACTGGCGCATGACGCTCTCGCGCACCAGCGCGAGCACTGCCGGTTGCTGTTCCTTCGTCTGCGTGCTCGTCGCGGCCTTCACGATGGCATCGGCGATGTCCTGCATGGCTGCCACACCGCCACGTGCCGCGTTGGCACGGGCCGCGATATTGGAGCGCGTGGCATCCGGAGGCGCAGCCAGCGGGCCGAAGAGCGCCAGCGATTTCACCATACCAGGGCTACGCAGTGCCAGGTGCTGAGCGACGATCGTGCCCATCGAGTGCGCCATCACATGCACCGACCCGACGTCGAGCGTCGAGAGAAGCCTCAGCATCGCGTCCACGTAGTGCTCGATCGACAGGGCCTTGCCATCCGCCGGCAGCGGTGACCTCGCGCTGCCGGGCAGGTCGGGCCTGATGCGGCGAAAACCACCGAGTGCCGGCAACACGGGTGTCCAGTTGTTCGACGAGCCGCCCAGCCCGTGGATGCACAGCAGTGCCGTGCCGTCGCCGTCGATCTCGACGGTGAGGTCATTCAGAACTTGGGTCGTCATTGCGCAGCCCCTCAGACGAACTTGTTCTCGATGGCGCCCAGCCGATCGATCTCCACACGCACCACGTCGCCCGCGCGCAGGTAGCGCGGCGGGCTCATGCCCATGCCCACGCCAGCCGGCGTGCCGGTAGCGATGACATCGCCGGGGTACAGCGTGATGCCGCGCGAGATAGTCTCAATCAACGTGGGGATGTCGAAGATCATGTTCTCGGTCGGGCCGTCTTGGCGCAGCTCGCCATTGACCCAGCAGCGCACGCGCGTCTTGGTGCCGTCGAACTCGTCGGCCGTAACGATCCACGGGCCCATGGGGCAGAAAGTGTCGAAAGACTTGCCCAGATCCCATTGCCCATGGCGCATCTGCACATCGCGCGCGGTCACGTCGTTGACGACCGTGTAGCCGAACACGTGCGACATCGCAGCGGCGCGCGTGATGTTCTTGCCGCCCTTGCCGATGACCACCGCCAGTTCGGCCTCGTAGTCGATTTGCGTGGACACCTCGGAAGGCACGAGCACGTCGTCATGCGGGCCCACGACGCACTCAGGCACCTTGGTGAAGACGATGGGCCAGTCGTCGGTCTTGGCCATGTTGTCCTTGAACACGGAGGCAGCCAGTTCCTTGGCATGCGCGTGGTAATTGCGGCCCACGCACCAGAGGTTGCGACGCGGCTTGGGCAACGGCGCATCGAGCACCACATCGCCCAGGTTGACGGCCGGACCGGCAGCCTCCGGAAGCGAGCCGCCCTCGGCCAGGGCTTCGATCAGCGTCAGTACGCCGCTGTCGGCTTGGGCCTGCGTGAGTTCCAGTGGGGTGACGGTCTTCCCGTCTGCGGAGACGAGGCCGACCTTGCGGTGACCTTCGCTCGTGAAAGTGGCGATTCGCATAAAGGTTTGCTCCTGTGTATTAGCGATGCGCCAACTTTAGAAATTGCGAGCCGAGCGCGCTTATCGGCCGATCCAACGGCGTATCAAATCGTCTGGTGTGCTCCTAAGGACTTACCCGAGGCGCTGTGCCGGTCAGGGGTGTGGGGAGGAACAATCGCCGCAAACGACCTCGATGAAGCACGCAGATGCAGGAAGCCTATGCACTCCACGAAGGCGCGTTCGGCACGGCGATCGTCCTGGAGGCGAGCGCCAATCTGGTGTCGCACGCGCACTCGGAAACGCAGCTCGCCCTTTGGCTGGGCGGAGCGCGGGCGTGCGCGCACGTTGGTACGGAAACCGTCGACTACAGCGAAAGCGTGGCGCTGGGGGTGAACGCGTTCGAGGCGCACGACATGGTGCGCCTGGACCATGCTGGTTCGAGCCTGTTCATCGTCTTCATGATCAAGAAGGACTGGCTCGACGCGCTGGGCCAAGCGAAGGACCGCAGCTTCCAGTTTCCGTCGCCCCGCGTGCCCATCGGCGACGCGCTGCGGCGTTCATGCTGGCGGGTGCTGGACCTGATGATCTGCGCGGGGACCGGACGCGAACAGGTCGACAAGGAGGTGGAGCGCCTGTTGGAGGCCGCCATCGCGGCTTCCACGACGGGCGGCGAAGCGCCGCCCGTGGCCGGTGGCATCGGCGTCACGCTGGACCATCGCCTGCGCGCCGCCATCGCCCACATGCGTGCGCATGTCTCGGAGAAGACGACCATCGACGAGATCGCGGCCAAGGTCGGCCTGTCGCGCGCGCACTTCTTCGCGCTGTTCCGCGATCAACTGCACACGACCCCGCAGGTGTTTTGGAGCGGCGTGCGCGTCGAGGAGGCGATGCGGCGTGTCAGCGAAGGGGGCGAGCTCACGGACGTCGCGCTCGACCTGGGTTTTTCGGCGCCGGGGAACTTCTCGCGCTTCTTCAAGGAGCACACCGGGATTTCGCCGTCGATCTTCAAGCGGGCCACGCGCGCGCCTTCACCTGTCACGGTCACAGGAATTCCGCGCGAGAGGCAGGGCTTCTAGGCGAACCGAAGCTGATGCCATGTAAGTCAATCTCTTCGCAATTCTGCGACGTCGTTCGGTCAAGAACGTCATGTGCAAATTGCAGGCTGCCCATCAATCAGCGCACCGGTAACGAGGCGTGAATCAGCGCAGCGATTGCCTTGCAAGCGTCGATGCGTTGACGTCCATGCGATACCGGAAAACTCGCGCGTCGATGAGTTCTCCATACTTCTGCACCGGCGCTCCCAGTCGGGCGATGATTTTCCCGGCAGCGGCCTCGCTGGTGCACTCGACGAGGACGTAGCAGTCCTCGCTGCCCACGTAGCCCGAATCCGCCGTCACCGGCCTGGAAAGGCCAGCATCGGCCTCGACAAAGTGGATCGAAGCCGTGCCCGGTTGGTCGAGCACTTCCAGAACGCCCGCAAGCGCCGGCATCATGGCCGGATCCCGGCATCATGGCCGGATCACCGGA
>NZ_JBFTPJ010000008.1:0-18458 GCF_056398445.1 Variovorax sp. 01T439_2 | reverse complement strand
CCCCAACTCCACACACGCAAGGCCAGCAACAAGGACGTGCCCGCGCAGGTTCGTGCTGGCGCGCTGGTGCCTTCCACGTTCAACGAAGCCGAGAACACAGTCGACGTGGTGTTCTCGGCCGGCGCGCGGGTTGCGCGCCGAGACTGGTCTACCGGCCAGCGCTACGAGGAACAACTGGAGGTAAGCGCCGCCGCCATCGACCTCACACGCGTTGAGGCCGGTGTGGTGCAGGTGCTCGACAACCACGACATGTACAGCGGGGTGCGAAGCGTGCTCGGCGTCGTGGTGCGCGCCTGGGTCGAGGGCGACGAGGCGCGCGCCACGCTTCGCCTGTCGTCGGACCCGGCCAAGGCCGGCACCGTCGCCGACATCAAGGCCGGAGTGCTGCGCGCCATCAGCGTCGGCTATTCGGTGCAGCGCTACCTCGTAGACGACGAGCCTGACGACGGCGCCATGCCGCTGTGGACCGCCACGCGCTGGATGCCGCAAGAACTTTCTTTCGTGAGCGTGCCGGCTGACCCCGGCGCGTCGACACGGTCCGCCGGCGAGCCCGGCGCGCCGCGCACCGAACCCTGCGAATTCATCACCCGCGGCAAGGCCGCATCCATCTCGAAGGACACTTCTATGCCTCCCGAAGACAACCAAGGCGCGGGTCAACCGGCTGACGCCGCAACGCAAAACGCCGCTGCCCCGGCCGTCGCCGCCGCGCCTGCTGTGGCCCGTGGCGCCGACGACCTGACGCAACGCGCCGCTGACATCAGCGACCTGTGCACGCGTCACGCAGTCCCGCACATGGCTGCGCAGCTCATCCGTGCCGGCGCCGATCTGCCCGCCGCCAAGGACGCGATCCTGAATGCCATCGCCGTTCGCGATGCCGCATCGGGTGGCCAGCAGAACACCCGCATCGCCACGGTCAGCGACGAGACCGAAACCCGCATCCGTGGCATGGAAGACGCGCTGTTCTCGCGTCTGGACCCGGCCTTCAAGTTGACCGACAACGGTCGGCAGTTCCGCCACCTGACGCTCGTGGAGATGGGCCGCGAGCATCTGGAGCGCAGCGGTGTGAGCACGCGCGGTATGGACAAGATGAACATCGCACGCCAGATGCTGCAGGTTCGCGCCGCTGGCATGCACACCACCAGCGACTTTGGCGCGCTGTTCACCAACGTCGCGTCGCGCCGCCTGAGCGCCGTCTACAGCGCCTTCCCCGCGACCTACGCCGTCTGGGCCCGCCGCGGCCCGAACCTCTCGGACTTCAAGCCGGTGCAGGTGGTGAGCATGGGCGCCGGTCCCGAGCTTCTGAAAGTGAACGAGCACGGCGAGTTCAAGTACGGCACGTTCGGCGACGGCAGCGAGACCTACCAGCTCGCGACCTACGGCCGCATTGTCGCGATGACCCGCCAGGCGATCATCAATGACGACCTGCGCGGCTTCGATCGCCTGATCGGCATGTTCGGTTCCAGCGCCAAGCGCTTGGAGAACACGCTGGTGTACGCGCAGCTGGCGGGCAACCCGCTGATGGCTGACGGCAAGGCCCTGTTCCATGCCGATCACAACAACCTGCTGACTGGCGCCGGCTCCGCGCTGTCGCTCGATGGACTGGCCGCGGGCCGCGCCAAGATGCGCAAGCAAACGGGCCAGGCTGGCGAGTCGCTGAATCTCGCCCCGAAGTACCTCATCGTGCCCTCGGCGCTCGAAACCCTGGCGTACCAGCTCACCAGCAACGCCTACGTGCCGACCTCCCAGGCCGGCATCAACGAGTTCGCCGCCGGCGGACGCAGCGCACTCACCGTGGTGGTCGATCCCGAACTGGACAAGACCAGCGCCACAGCCTGGTACCTCGCGGCCGAGAACGCGGTCGTCGACACGGTCGAGTTCGCCTATCTCGACGGCGCCGACGGCCCGGTCACCGAGACGCGCGAAGGTTTCGAGGTCGACGGCACCGAGATCAAGGCTCGCCTCGACTTCGCGGCCAAGGCGCTCGAGTACCGCGGCCTGGTCAAGGCGAACGGCGCCTGATTCCCACCACCACCGGCAATAGGAAATCTGAACCATGAAGAACTACGTTCAACCCGGTGACATGATCACCTTCATCGCGGCGGCCGCCATCGCGTCCGGCGCCGGCGTGCTGGTCGGCTCGCTGTTCGGCGTGTCGTCGGGCAGCTACGCCTCGGGCGCCCAGGGCGAGATGAAGACGACCGGAGTCTTCGATCTGACCGCAGCCACGGCCGCAACCGGCGCGGCGGGCGCGAAGGCCTACTGGGACGACACGGCGAAGAACGTGACGGGCACCGCGACCAACAACTCGCTGATCGGTGTGTTCGTCAGTGCGAAAGCCAACGGCGAGACCGTTGCCCGCGTCCGCCTGAACGGCGTCAGCGTCTAAGCGCACGCCCCCGCCGATGCTCGCACCATTCGCCGCCTCCGAAGCCCGCGCCAACGCGGCGGTGCTTGGCCGCCTCTGCAATGCAGTGGCGGTGGTGGGCGGCGTGGATGTGCCGGTGATCTTCGAGAAGCCCTATGCCGGGCCGTTCGGCGGTGAGGCCGACGCGGCCGCGCCGGAGTGCACCGGTCCTGTGGACGGCCTTGGCGCGCTCGAGCGCGGTGACGCATTGAGCATCGGCGGTGTCGCCTACGAGGTGATCACCGCCGAGCCCGATGGCTCGGGCTTCATCCGCGTCGTGCTCGGGACGGCCTGACCATGTTGGCACTAGAACCGGTCATCGTCGAACAGCTGCGCAGTGGCTTGGCCGCCGGCTGGAAAGTCATGGGCTTCGCAAGCGATGCCGGCCGCCGAGACGGTTGGCCGTTGGCCTCGGTCTCTTTCGTCGACGGCAACGTGGCGGACAGCAAGGCGGGTGCCGCTGCTGTCCAGGCGGCATGGCGCGTCACGCTGATCGCCAAGCGCGGCGACGCGGCCGTGGCTTTGGTCGACGCCGCATTCGCCGCCGCAATGGCATCGCTGCACAACTGGGCGCCCTCGGGCGAGGTCGGCGGGCGGCGCTGGGAGCGTCTGCGCCTGCTGCAGGTGACGCCACCGCAGTACCCCGAAGACGGCCTTGTCGGCATCGATCTCACTTTCACCACTCAGGCCCGCTACGACGGGCACGAGTGAACCTCGATTTTTCTGGAGCTTCATCATGGGCATGGTCTACGCAAAAAATGAATACGCCATTCCGCGCGGCCGCGTGTTCTTCGATCCGTTCGACGCCAACGGCAACCTGACCGGCGAGATCGCCATGGGCAACTGCCCCGGGGTCACCCTCACCATCGAAACCACGAAGGCCGAGCACTTCAGTTCGGAAAAGGGCCTGCGCGAGAAGGACGAATCGCTCATCGTCGAAGTAAACCGCTCCGGCAACGTCAACTGCGACAACTTCAGCGCGGCGAACTTCGCGTTGTGGCTCTCGGGCACGCGCGCCACGGTGAACCAAGTCACCACGCCAGTGACGGGCGAAGTGCGTGCAGTGACGCCTGGTCGCTTCTATCAGCTGGGTGCCACCGCAGCCAATCCGCTGGGTGTGCGCAAGGTGTCCGCCGTTACGGTCAAGAGCACCGACGGCGCAACGACCTATGACGTGGGCGATGACTACAACGTCGATCTCGACACCGGCCGCGTGCAGATCGTGATCGGCGGCGCGATCGCCGCCGGCAACGTCCATTTCGGCTACACGCCGGGCGCAGGCAGCTACGAGACGGTGCGTTCGGGCGCGACCGCCGAAACGCACGGCGCGCTGCGGATCGTGGCGGACAACGCCTCCGGCGCCAACCGCGACTTCTTCATGCCGAAGGTCACGCTGACCCCCACGGGAGACCTCCCCATCGTTGCCGAGGGCACCGAGTTCGTGCAGATGCAGTTCGGCCTCGAGGTGCTCAAGTCGGCCAACGCGGAGGCGATCTACGCCGACGGTCGCCCGGTCGTTGTCGCCTAAACCCATGCGCCCGCCCGCCGCCACCGCGGTGGCGGGCAGTGGCGACGCATGGTGCTTCTCACGAGGCCTCATGCGCCGCCATCGTCGGTGCCGCCGGCACCCGTCTTTTTGAACGAGTGAACCCGTGGCCTTCAAGCCGATTCAGATACTGATCAACGCCAAGGACGATGCGTCCGCGGTGTTCGACAAGCTGCAAGCCAAAGTCGCAGCTGTGGGCGCAGCCATCCTCGGCTACTTCGGCGTCAAGGCGTTCGTCGGAGTCATCAAGGGGGCGGCCGACCTCGAGGCGGCACTGAGCAGGGTCCAGGCCGCAACCGGCGCTAGCGCAGAAGAAATGAAGCTGCTGCGCAAGACGGCAGAAGACGCGGGCGCGTCCGGCAGATTCGGTGCAGTGGAAGCTGCGAGTGCGCTTGAGAATCTCGCGAAGGCGGGGCTGAGTGCCAAGGACGCGGTCGCCACGCTGCCCGCGGTCCTGAGCCTGGCCGCTGCGGGCGACATCGAGCTTGCAATCTCAGCGGAATACATCACCAAGGCGGTGAACGGGCTCGGGCTTTCCTTCACGGAAGCGGGTCGGGTTGCCGACGTGCTCGCCAAGGGTGCGAACGCCACGAACACGAGCGTGACCGGTCTCGCGCAGGCGTTGAGCTATGCCGCGCCGCTGGCCAATTCGCTTGGTCTGAGCCTCGAAGAGACGGTTGCCATCATCGGCAAATTCGCTGACGCCGGCATCGACGCGAGCCGCGCTGGTACGGCGCTCAACGCCATCATGGCCCAGTTCAGTGACCCGGCCAGCAAGTTCCGCACGGAGTTGGCTGCTGCCGGGATCACGACGGTGGATTTCAGCACCGCCCTGCGCGAGCTCGGCAAAGGCGGCCCGGGCGCGAGCCGAGCGATCAATGCCGTGGGCACCGAAGCCGGGCCCGCGCTGCGTGCGCTGCTGAACCAAGGCATTGGGAAGCTGGACGAACTCACGCGCTCCCTCAAAGACTCCGAGGGCAGCGCTGCAGCGACCGCAAAGGTCATGCAGGAGAACCTGAACGGCGCCGTGAGCGGGTTGGGGCGCGCTTGGGAGTTCGTGACCAACACGCTGGGCACGCCCGTGTTGCCGGTCCTCACGAAAGCGGCAGAGCAGCTCGCCGGTTCTTTGCGTGCTGCGGTCAACGATGGAACAGTGGCGAAGTTCGGCACCGCCATTGCCACGGCGTTCCAGGCCGCAATCAAGTGGGTGCGCGACTTCGCCGCGAGCTTTGACTTCGGCGCGGCCACCTCGAGCGCGCTCGCGTTCGCCGAGCGCGTCGGCGCGACGCTTGACGACCTGAGCCGACGGGCGAAGACCACCAGCGACGTGGTGCAAACCGCCTGGGGTGTCATGTCCGGCGGGGCCAATGTGCTCATCGGCGTCATCTTCAAGATCGCCGAGTCGTTCGCGGGCGTGACGTCGAACATCCTCAGCGGCGTCTCGCTCATCATCGAGGGCCTGTCGAAGATCACCGTCGGAAACGTCTCGGCGGCATTCAAGCAGGCCGCCGACGATGTCCGCGACTCTGCGCAGGGCATGGCGGGCGTCACCGAGGCGTACGCCCAACAAGCCAGTGCTGCGTTTGACCGAGCCGCCGAGGGCGCGCAATCGGCTCGTGACGGGTGGAAAGCACTCACGACGGAGGCCGATGCCGCTACGGTCGCCGCGGCTGGTGCCGCGAAGGCCTATACAGCCATGGCCACCACGCTCCAGGCGGCGGCCGAGGCCAACGCTGCGGCGGCGGAGAAATCCCGCACGGCGGCATCGGCCCATGCGGAGCAGGCCAAAAAGGCACAGGAGGCGACGGCCGCGCAGGAAGCACTGCGAGCCGAGTACGCGCAGGCGATCGCCACCGGCAACGTGCAGCGTGCCGCCGAAGTCATGGTCAAGCTCAAGGCTGCCACCGACGCCGCGGCCGCATCTGCCGAGAACAACACGAGGAAGCAGGAACAGCAGGCGAAGGCCATCGAGGCGGCGTTTGCGCGTATGGGCCTGCAGACGAAGGAATCGCTGCGCATTGCAGCGGAGACGGCGCGTGCGGACTTCGATCTGATCCGCGAAAGCGGGCAGGCGAGCGCCGATGCCATCGCTGCCGCTTGGGCGAAGGCTGCCGAAGCGGCCATCACCGCGAACGAAGGGGTGGTGCCCAGCTGGGTGTCTGCGCAGGCGGCGGCCAAAGGCTATGAGGTGCAGGTGGACGATGCAGGCAAGGCCACGCTGCAGCTGGTCCAGACGTCGGCTGCGCTGAAGGGCCTCGCTGGCGGATTCGACAGTGCCGCGAAGGCCGCGCAGAACTACGGCAAGGTGGTGGGCGGCGTGCGCGCGCCAGGTGGCGCTGGCTCGGGCGGCTCTGCTGGCGGCGGTGCGGGAGCTCCGGGCGTTGCACGCGGCGGGCGCCTGCCGGATGGCACTTACCTCCGGCCCGAGGATCAGCTTGGAATCCTCGGCCCCAACCAGGCGGTGAAGTCGACGCAGATGAGCGGGGAAATGCGCGGCGCGGGCACAGACCTGGGCACCCGCACCGGCATTGCCGCCTTCCTGAAAGCCGCAGGCGTAGACGACGACTCGATCGCACGAAAAATCGCGAGCGAGTTTTCCGACTCCAAGGGCGACATTCCCTTCTTCAACAACCCGGGCCAGAAGAAATACGGCGGCGATGGCGGCACGCTCAGCATGGCGCTGCTCAAGGCGGCCGAGCAGTACACGTTCGGCACCGCCAACAGCAAGGCGCAGCAGCCTTCCACGATCCCTCGGCCGGAATCCACGCGCACCGTTCGCGTGGACCTCAATGTCAACGGGCAGAGCTTCGGCTCGCTCAACACCGACAACGCTGGTGCCGACATGCTGCAGGACCTGCTGCAGCGGCTCGGCCAGGCGCGCAGCACCTCGGCTCCCTGACTATGGCAACCACCACCTTCCACACTTTGGGCGCCCTCCAGCTGCCGCGCGGCATGGTCTGGGACGACGAGTTCGCCTGGAGCGCCGTGCAGAAGTCGGCCGAGTACTCCGTCACGGGCGCCTTGCTGATCGACGCTGCGGTCAAGCAGGCCGGCAGGCCCATCACGCTGCGCGGCGAGGCGACCGCCGGCTGGATCCGTCGCAGCGTCGTGGAGGCGCTGCGCGCCCTCGCAGCATCGGATGCAGTGGGTGAACACCTCCTGACGCTGGCCGACGGTCGCACGTTCACCGTGCAGTTCGCGCCGGTGGATCAACCCGTCGAGGCGGCCCCCATTGCGCGGCCCGAACTCCCCCCTGACACGTTCCCCTACGTCGCCACCGTGCGGCTCATCGAGGTCTGACCCATGCCAATCAACGAAGGCGACATCAAGTTCCTCAAAACCCAGGTGATGCAGGACGTCCCCGAGGGCGGCGGTGCGCCCACCGGCGAAGTCGTGGTTGACGGCGCGAGCAATGCCATCTTTCCCGACATTTCAGAGGTCGCGCGCTCGGGCGGCCGCGTGAGCCTGCGCAAGCTCGGCCTGCACGTCGACACCGACACCGTCGACGACTTCCTCGACGCCAACATCGTCGTCTCGATGCCGCCCGACGACCCGAACGTCTCGGCCACGCTGTTCAACACTGGTGAGACCTTCGACCGGCGCACCTCGGCCGTGTCGCGCATGGAAGCGTACCTTTCCATTGGGCCGCAGTACGCCGGCTACCTGTACGGCAACCACGTCAGCGGGCAGGACACGCTGCTCGTGTACCAGAAGACCGACAACCTGCCGGCCATCGGCTCCACGCTCGTGCTGACCAAGCGTGAGGGCTACCCCGATCAGTTCCAGCAGTACGTGCGCATCACCGAGGCGGCGTCCGAACTGCGCACGTTTGAAGACGACAAGGGGACCTACCAGCGCTACGTGCTGACCCTGCGATTCGCCAGCACCTTGGCGGTCGACTTCCCCGGCTTCGACATGTCGCGCTTCGAGTACACCAAGGCGCAGATCGCGCTGCTGACCAAGCTGAGCGACACGGTGGTGGCCAACGCCGCACGCTACTACGGCGTTACCAAGCTGACCGAAGCCGCGTCCATGGGTGACTTCACCATCAAGGGCGAGTCGATCTTCACGCAGCTTGTACCCAGCGCGCAGATCGAGACGCCCATCGCCGACGCCCGGACCAACCAGCTGACGGCCGGCGCGGTGTCGACTGGCGGCGCCATCGTCCAGTCGATCACCGCCACATTCACGACCACCCAGAACCTCTTCATCGGCGGCGGCATCGCCCCGGGCTCTCTGTCCGTGGTCAATGGCGCCATCACCGTCACCGACAGCGGCGGCCGGCTCATGAGCGGCGGTGCGCAGGTGGGCACCGTCGACTACGAAAACGGCGTGCTGGCCCTGACCACCAACATCTTCGGTACCGGCGGCCTCACCTTCACCGTGACATATGCCCCCGCCGCGGCGCCGCAGTCGGTCAACCAGTCGATGGGCTTCGAGGTCAAGCAGGAAACCCGCTCGCTGAGCTATGTGCGCACCATCGAACCGGCACCAGTGCGCGGCACGCTCTCGATTAGCTACATGAGCCAGGGCCGCTGGTACGTGCTGCGCGAGCAGGGCGATGGTGCCATTCGCGGCGCGGACAGCGGCTACGGCTCGGGCAACCTGAATTTCACGAGTGGCACCTGGGCCGTCACGCTGGGCGCGCTTCCTGACGTGGGCAGCTACATCATCGTGCAGTGGGTCGAGCCAGCAGCTGCGCGCGACAGCGACGTGCTCACGCTCGACAACAACGGCAAGTTCTACTGGCCGTTCAATACCTCGGGCGAGTCGTCGCTCAATGCCGGCTCCAAGGTCATCCAGCCCGGCGCGCTCACCATCACCTGGCTCGACGGGGCGACCACGCGCACCGTGACCGACAACGGCGCGGGCGGGCTGACCGGGTACGGCACCGGCTCGGTGAGCTATGCCAGCGGCACGATCCGTCTCTCGCCGACCACGTTGCCCGCGCCCGGCACGCCCATCACCGTAAACATCAACAGCGCTGCCAAGACCTCCGCGACGCTCACCATCGCCAGCGGCTCGGGCGGCTTCGGCATGACTGGCATCACGCCGGGCTCGGTCAGCTTCACGCTCACCGGCCAGCTGCGCGCCCAGTACCTCGCCAACCCGATCGTGAACTGGGGCGCAGCCGCCACCTACCTGGTCAGCGACGACGGCGCCGGCGCGCTCGTGGCGCACTTGGGCGACGCGCTCGTGGCGGTGGGCACCGTCAACTATGCGGCGGGCACTTTTGTGCTCAACGCCAACACGATCCTGCCGCTGCCGGTCGCCCTGCAGCTAACCGCCTTCGACAACGTCTACCTGGCCGATTCGTCGAACGGCCCCTGGTACACGCTGGTCGCCCAAGCCTGACCGGAGCACTCATGAGCGATATCTATCTCAACGCCGGCGGATCTTCCTACAAGCGCGTGCCATTCGCGCAGGTGGCGGCGAGCACCATCCTCTCGCTGAACCTGGGCGGGGTGACCTCGGCCGCCGCCCAGTTCACCAACACCACGCCGGCCGTCGACAGCCTCTCCGGCACGATGGACCACCTGCACCTGAAGACCAACGTCGCCAATGCGTTCTCCATCTCCGGCGCGCGCTTCAGCCGTGGCGGCAAGGACTACGTGGTCAAGGCCTCGGGCGAAGTGCAGCAGGACATCTCGCCCGTCACTGGCAACGGCACCACGGTTGGCAACATGTCGCTGGGGCAGGGCGAGGTCCTGCTCGACGCCTGGGCGGCCGGTGGCTTGCCCGCTGTCACCAACTGGCGCGCGCTCGCCGCGGCGCCCATCAACGGCAGCGACACGCCGTTCGCCACCTACGCCATCACCTTCCGCGTGCCGACTGCGCCGCTGCGCACCGGCAGCTTGACCGTGCTCGGGACCATGCAGGACGGCACCACCTTCAATGTCGGCGCCGACGGCGACGGCATCATCAACACGACCCGCATCAAGGGCCGCGTGAACTACACCACCGGCGTGGTCATGCTGGTGGGCGTGACGCCCTCGGCCCCGGCGGGGCAGTCGCTCGTCGACGTGTCGTTCCTCGGCATCCCGGGCCTGACCACGGCCTACATCGACCTGATCCGGCAGGAGACCGTCCGGCTGAACGCCGTCGCGTTCACCTACCTGCCGCTGGATGCGGCGCTGCTCGGCATCGACCCGGTGCGCCTGCCCACAGACGGCCGCGTGCCGATCTTCCGTTCGGGCGGCTTCTATGTCTTGAGCCACAAGCAGACCACCGCGCCGGCAACGGCCGTCAACGGCGGCACCGTGAACGTCGGCCGCACGCGGCTGTCGCGGGTGCGCGTGATCGGCAACGACAACGCGACCATCCAGACGGGCTACACCGTCGACCGCGAGGCCGGCATCGTCACCTGGGTGGACGTGACCGGCTACTCRCAGCCGGTGCGCGTGGCGAACTACATCGAAGACATGTCGCAGATCCGCGATGCGCAGATCAACGGGGACATCACCGGCCTCAAGGCGCTGACGCACGATTTCCCGGCGGGCTCCTACATCTCGAGCGCCATGATGCTCGGCGACCTGCGTGCGCGCGTGAAGCCCGTGTTCGACCAAGCGACTTGGGACGGCATCACTTGGTCGGACAGCGTGGTGGGCAACCCTGCGCCAGCCACCTACAACGACACCAGCTTCCCGATCACGGTTACGAACCGTGGGGCGCGCACCGAGCGTTTCGCGCTGGTGTTCAAGACCACGCAGACCGTGGACGTGATCGGCGAGCACGTGGGCAACCTGGGCAACTACAGCATCAACACGGTCATCGCGCCGATCAACCCCTACACCAACACGCCGTATTTCAGCATCCCGATTGCCGGCTGGGGCAGCGGCTGGTCGATTGGCAATGTCGTCTTTGTGCCCACAGTGGGCGCATTGCCAACGCTCTGGATTGCGCGAACCGTGAAGCAAGGTCCGGCGGCGGACCTCGACTACTCCTTCGAGCTGCTCGCCCGTGGCGACATCGACAACCCTCTTTGAAGGCTTAGCACATGACATCTCCCGTAGACACCAGCGTCAAATACTTCAGCAGCACCATGTCGGGCGCGCCCGTGCTCAGTGGCACGGTCGGCTCGATGATCGCGCTGTTCGATGCCCTGCTCAAAGACGGTTTCGACACCAAGACCCTGACCTCCCTGGTCGCGGCCGGCGGCGTGATGACCGCCACCTTTACCGGCACTCATTCGTCGCTCGTCGACACGGTCGTGCTGATCGCCGGCGTGACCGGCGGACCGACCGGCTTCGCGGGGGCTAACGGCGAGCAGAAGGTCGTGGCGCGGCCTTCCGCCACGACGACGACATGGGCCACGACGTTGCCCGATGGCACCTACACCGGCACCATCACGATGAAGATGGCGCCGCTGGGCTGGCTCAAGTCTTTCAGTGGCACGAACAAAGCGGTTTACAAGAGCAACGACCCGGCATCGAGTGGCATGTATTTCCGCGTCGACGACACCGGCGCGCAGATCGTGCGGGTGGTGGGCTACGAGACGATGTCCGACGTGGACACCGGGCTCGGTGCGTTCCCTACAAACGCGCAGGTTTCGGGTGGGGGCTACTGGGGCAAGAGCCAAGTGGCCTCGGCCGCCGCCGTCGCGTGGCAATTGGTCGGTGACAGCCGCATGGTGTATCACTCAATTCAGGTTGGCTACTCCAGCAATTCCACATTCCAGATCGCAGCGGTCCGGGGTTTCGGCGATCCGATTGCGCTGCGCCCCGGCGGCGATCCTTACTCGGCGTTTGTGCACTACTGCGTGAACTCCACGCCGGCAGCCATTGACGGGTGCCTGGGCAATAACCAAGCCGCGCAACTTTCGAGCCCGAGGTCTTACACCGGTCTTGGCAGCGCCGTTTTTGAAACGTCGCAAATCTGGGGTCTTGGAAATCTCGGGGCGCAATACAGCGGCGTGACCGATCTGCATGGCGCATTCCCGAATCGTGTCGATGGGGCGCTGTACCTTTCCAAGAAGCTCATCGTGGAAAGCGGCACCACGTATCCGCGTGCGGAGCTGCCGGGCTTCTACTCAGTGACGCAAACCCTTGTGTGGAACACGTTCAAGGCAGGCGACAAGACGCCGGGGGCCGGTGTGCTCGCAGGGCGCACGCTCGTGGCGATGAATTGCGTGGGGGCGACGGTCAACATGGCGGCCGCCGCATCGGCGGCCAATACGGGCGTCGTGATGATCGACATCACGGGACCGTGGCGCTGACATGGCCGCGCACCGTTACTGGCGTGTCGGAAGTCTGGAGGCCTATGCCTCGGGCGCACTCGCGATCAGCGAATTTCAGCTGTTCAGCGAAACCACGCGCGTCGACGCTGCGGCCACGCTGACGAGCAATGTGGCGCCATCGACAGGCTCGCTCTCGAATCTCAAAGACGACGATCTCGCGACGGGTGCCGCGTGGGCGATCGCGAAAGGGCTGGTTCTCGCTTGGGATTTCGGCGGGGGTGGGGATGTCGATGTCACGAACATCCTGCTCGGCGCGGCCGACAGCCCATTGCTGTTCCCCGTGGCGGCAAATCTGCAATGGTCCGATGACGGGACCACCTGGGCGAATCGCTACTCGATGCCGTTCGTTGGCATCCGGTGGCCGGGCCCGCGCACAAAAACCGCCAACACGACGCGCACCGTTCCCGGCACGTTGCGGTTCGATAAAAATTGGGCAGATCAGAGCATTGCCGGACAGACGACGTACTCGACCGGCTCCAGCGTTTTCCATGGTATTGCCAACGGTTACCGGCTGCAGATTTCACCGGGTTCAGTGACGGATGTGAAGGTGCGATTCGCCACGATGCCCAGCATGGCCGACGTGGACATCACGGCCGTGATCAACCTGCAGGGCGAGCCGTCCGTCGTGTTCCGTACCTCGTACTGGGGCAACGCGAACGACACCTACGGCTACGCGGCCGGGGTCGGCGCGGGCAATGTGTACATCGGGAAGGGAACGAACAGTTCCACGCCTGGATACACGGCCATCGCGTCGGTCGCTCACGGGCTCACGGGCAGCGGCGACCTGACGCTGCGGGTGACGATGACCGGGTCGGCCTACAAGGTGTATGTGAATGGGGTGCTGAAGCTGTCCGGCACGGACACCACGCACGCCGTCGCGGGCGAGGTGGGCGTGCGGTCATACAACGCCACGGCCTTTTTCAACACCCTGCAAGTCCGCGAGGCCGAGGAGACGCATTCGCTCATCGTGTTGGAGGCCGGCTACGTCAAGCAGCAATCAATGGTGGTCCTCCCTACATCGGGCGCGACACCTGCCTATCTGGGCGCCATGCTGCGCGACCGCCTGCGCGGGCGGAAAGATTTCGTTGGCGTCCTGCTTGGGCAGGGCATCGGCCGAGTGAAAGGCACGACCAAGGACAAGGGCTCGCCGAACGTGCCGGTGTCCGAGCGCGTGCGCCTGTACCGCATGCGTGACGGGGAGCGCATCCGCGAGGTCTGGAGCACGCCGGGCACGGGCGCCTATTCGTTCGATTACGTCGACGAGGTCGAAACCTACTTTGTGATCAGCTTCGATCACGATTTGGCATTTCGGGCGGTGGTGGCTGATGGCCTGACCCTTGCCAACGGCGGTGTGGAGTTGATCGCATGAGCTTCCTCCCCACTCAGGCCTTCAAGGATGCACGACTCGTGGGCGGAATCGCTGCTCTGATCGATGCCGACCCCGTCAACCCAGCCTATGCCAACCTGCTCGACGGCTCGGGCGTTGCGCTCGTGACGATGGTCTTCGCGCGGCCCGGCGTCACCTTCATCGATCACGCGCTCGAGTTTGCGCAAGGGGAGAGTGCCGGGGACATGATCCTCGTGCAGGGCAACGCCGCCGCGTTCAATCTCTACAACGGAGCGGGCACGCTGCTCGGCTCTGGTGATGTGTCCGACGAGAACGGCACCGGCGCGCTCAAGATCAGCGGCACCACGGGCACGCTGTTGTATGCCGGCGCCCGGGCCATCCTCGCTGAACTGAAAGTGGTGTGATGTGGCGGCTGTCGATCTTCTCTTCGCCGCGGCACCGCTCACCACCGGCGACCTGGTCTTCGGTGACGACGGCAGCAATCCCATCTCCGATGCGATCGTCTCCGGCGAGATCGACGCCGGCATGCCCGATGTCTTGGGCCGCGTGGCGCTGGGCTTCAGCATCGGCGGTGCAATCGACGCAGGAATGCCCGACGTGCTCGGCGAGGTTCGCTACTTCACCGACACGCAGCGCCCGCTCGTTTCGCGGCTTGGCGTGCGCTTTCAGGAAGCCGTGCCGATCGAGGTCGGGACCAGCATCCGGCAGCAGGATGGGCAGCCTCTCTCGTCGACCATGGCGGTGCGCTTCGCCGATGCGGCGCCGCTGGCCGTGGGCGCCGCGGTGCGGTTCCAAGACGGCCAGCCGGTGCGGCGAAACGTGGGCGTGCGGTTCCAGGACGGTGCACCTGGCGGCGCCATCGTGGGCATCCGCTATCAGAACGCCCTGGGCAAGCGCCTCGGTACCAAGGCCCGGTTCCAGGATGCGCTGCGCGCCGGCGCGGTGTCGGGCATCCGCTTTCAGGAAGGCATTCGCGTGCGCCGCGCAGCCGTCGCGCGGTTCCAAGACGCGAAGCCATTCTTCGTCGGTCTCACGGCATTCGAAGCTTATGGCAAGCCGATCAGCGTCGGCCGCACCACGCGCTACCAGGACGCCATCAAGCCGCCGCCCGGCATCTCAGCCACCACGCCGCCGCAGCCTGAGGACCCGTGCTACGTCCCCGACACCGACCTCTTGTTCGATGCCCCTTGGAGCTCGGACACCGATCTTGTTTTTGTGTGCGAGCGCCACGACGGGCCCGGCCCCGGTGAAACCGTCGTTGTTCCCGTCAGGAGGGTCTACGTAGTGGAAAACCACATCACGCTGCACCGTGTAGACACGGGTGCATCCATCGAGGCGGATGCCTTCAGCATGAGTCTCGATGTGGATTCGTGGACCTGGGCCTGGAGCGCCTCGCTGCCGGCCGCTGCCCTGGCGCTGATTGAGCCGGGCGGCGATGGCGATCCGGTTGACATCGAAACCTCAATCAACGGCGTGGCCTTTCGGTTGTGCGCAGAGAGCTACAGCCGCGAGCGCAGTTTCGGCAAGGCGCGCATTCGCGTGCAGGGCAGGGGGCGTGCGGCCATTCTCGATGCGCCGTATGCACCGACGTTGAACCACTTCAGCGCGGACCCGCTGAACGCGCAGCAGCTCGCCGCGCTTGCTCTAACAATCAACGGCGTGGGCATCGGCTGGGATGTGGCCTGGGGCCTCGAGGACTGGGCCGTGCCCGGCGGCACGTGGAACATCCAAGGTACCTACATCGCCGCGGTGCAGGACATCGTCCGGGCCGCCGGCGGCTATGTGCAGCCACACCGCACTGCGGCAACGCTGCGCGTGCTGCCGCGCTACCCGGCCACGCCGTGGACCTGGAACACGCTCACACCGGATTTCGAGCTGCCGAGCGCCATCGCCAGCGTGGAGGGCATCGAATGGCGCAGCCTGCCAACCTACGACCGCATTTTCGTGGGCGGAACCACGAGCGCTGGCGTGCTCGGGCAGGTCACCCGCGCCGGTACCGCGGGCGGCTCGGTCGCACCGATGGTCACGCATCCGCTGATCACCAATGCGATCGCCGCACGGCAGCGAGGCCTCGCGGAACTGTCGAACACCGGCCGCCAGGCGCTCGTGACGCTGCGCATGCCAGTGCTGGCCGAGACCGGAATCATCCAGCCGGGCGCGCTGGTGCGCTACGTCGACGGGCCCACCACGCGGCTCGGCCTCGTGCGCAGCACCGCCGTGAGCTGGGACCGCCCGGTGCTGCGCCAGACCATCGGCCTCGAGACACACGTGGACTGACCCATGCGAAACATCTACCGCGTCTTCCTTGACCTGCTGCCGGCGCGCCCGCTGCAGGTCGGAACCATCACTGCGCTCGACGGCGAGGTGGCCACTGTGCAGCTGCCCGGTGGCGGGCTGCTAACCGCGCGGGGCAGCGGCGCGGTGGGCGATCCCGTGTTTGTGCGTGACGGCGTGATCGAGGGCGAAGCGCCCGCACTGCCTGTCGAAGTCATCGAGATCTAGAGAGAGAAACATGGGCGACTTCATCCAACTGTTCACCGAATTGAAGGGCGTGCTTGGCGGCGCCGCGGCCGTGGGCGTCTCCGTGGCGCTCTATCTCTGGAGCCAGCGCGGACAGCGGCAGCTCGACGGCGCGAACACTGAGGCCAACGTCTCGGCGATCGCGCATTGGAAGGACGTCGCAGAGCGCTCCGACGCGGCGCTTGTCGCGATGACGACGCGTGCCGACAAGTTCGCGGAGGAACGCAACGAAGCCTTTCGGCAACTGGCCCGAATGGAGGGGCAGCTCGCCGAGATGAACCGCCAGCTCGAGGCGCAGAACCTGAAGCTGGAAACACAGAGCAAAGAAATGCAGGGCCTGCGCGACCAGGTCCGCAACCTTCAGGAGCAGATCCATGCACCGCGCTGACAGTGACTTTGGACCCCTCGAACCCGTGAAGCATCTGCCACGCGCCATCCGGCACGTCTTCAACGCCTGCGTTGTGATCGGCGGACTCGTTGGCGGGGGCGTGAGCATCGGCTACTTCCTCGGCGTGCAACAGCAGAAGCAGGATTCGCTCGCGGAAATTGCGCGTCTGCAGACGGCGTATGGGCTGCGACTCGAACGGGCGGCAGACACGGTTACCACTGCGGCCCAGGTGACCTCCAGCGCCGCTGAGGCCGTGGGTGAGGCCGCCGACCAGGTCGGCGCCGCGGCGAAGACTGCAACGTCTGCGGCGATCACGGCGAAAGCTGCGGCGAAGGCGACGGCCGCCGCACCTGCGCTGGCACCAGCCACCACGGTAAACAACACCATCAAGCGCGCCAACGAGAAGCTGCAAGGAGGGCGCCCATGAGAGCGGCCGGTGTCCTCGTGCTCTCGATGCTGCTGCAGGCCTGTGCAGCGCCACCGCCGCCCGCGCGCGACTGCCCGCCAATCCCGGTGCTTCCTGCCAATCCCACTGCGGCGCAGCGAGGCCAACACACCGAGGTTCTCGTGGCGCTGTATCTGCAATGCGCAGGCGTTCCCCAATGAAACAAGGCCGCAAGCCTGCGGCGAAGGAGCCGAAGAAGCCATGATCGACACAGCAACCTTGGCGGCCTGTACCGGCGCCACCACCACCAACGCCGAGCGCTACTCCTTGCATCTCAGCGACGGCATGGAGCGATTTCGCATCACCTCGGTCAGTGCTGTCGCGTGCCTGCTCGGCCAGGTGGCCGTCGAATCAGAGGGCCGCGGTGGGCCGCTGTCGGTGGTCGAGGAAGACCTCTACTACACCACCGCCGATCGCTTGCGAGCAGTGTTCCCGAGCCTGTTCGTCAAGGGCGGCTACCGAGCCGAGGACTACCTACGGAAGCCGGACGCCCTGAGCTGGCTGAGGTACCTCGGCTATCACGGGCGTGGACTCATCCAGCTCACGTGGCTCGACGCCTACAAGGCCGCCGGCGATGCGCTCGGATTCAACTATGCCGGCGACCCAAGCCTGTTGCTGCAGCCGAAGCACGCGGCATTGACCGCCTGCTGGTTTTTCGCGGACTACAAGAAGTGCCTACCGGCAGCCGAGCGTGGCGACGTTTACGACATTACCGGCCGCGTCAACGGTCTGGCCCGGCTCAAGCTGGCCGAGCGGAAGGCGATCACCGCCAAGGCCTTCAAGGAGCTAAGCAAATGACTGTCATGCCGGTTTGGGCCTGGTTGCTGGCGTTCAGTGTGGCCGGCAATGCTGCACTCGGCTGGGCGTGGCTCGGCGCGCGCGACCAGGTCGCGACGACGATCACCGAGCGAGACAGCGCCCGCGCCACCGCCAGCGCCTGCAGCGATGCCACGGAGGCACTGCGCGAGCTGGCTGACAAGCGAGGCGAAGAAACGAGGCGTGCCCAGGCGGCCGCACGGCTGGCAGCGGCCAAGCACGAAGGGCGTGCGCAGCAGATTCTGAGCACTCCGCCGGCGGTGCCCGGCGACGACTGCGCCAGTGCGCGCGTGCGCATCGACGATTGGATCAAGGGGAGGGCGGCACGATGAACCGGACTGCCATCCGCGCCGCGATGTGCGCTGCATGCGTCTGTTGTATGACCGCCTGCGGCCTTGCGCCACTTCGGCCCATCAGCGTGCCGCTTCCGATCGAATGCCGTGTGCACACGCCGGCTCGGCCGGCGATGCCGACGGAGGCCTTGGCCGAGGGCGTGCCCACGGACCGCTTCGTCGCGGCGGCTCAGGCCGAAATGGAACTACGTGAAGGGTACGAGGGCGAACTTCGCGCCGCGCTCAAGCACTGCACAGCGCCCCTGCACCCTTCATAGAAAAAAGAACAGGGCGACCGCCGTCGGTGCGCTAACACCGGCGACGGCCACCGAACACACAGAGTGACCTGTGAGCCCAGCCAAGGCCCTGCCCACCTGTACAGGCGGGGCAAGTGTAAACGACCGTTACAGGTCAACTGGAGCC